>JAHFQF010000108.1 GCA_023266435.1 Legionellales bacterium
TTTCAAAAATGCTCATTCTACAACTCCCGTCCTGCCTGGCTGTGGTGCTTATAAAACTCCGAACTGGGTTTCATCATAAAAATATTGTGCTTTTATTTGGTAGCAGCAAACCAATGTCTTTCTGGTAGCCATTAACACGCGATGTTCGACTTTTTTGATAGACAACTGGTTTGGGCATTAAAGGGCATAACGCTTTGATAAGATTGGTTTTTTCGAAGCACTCAACCAGTCCAGGAGGCAGCCATGTCCGCGGGAGACTTTATCATTTTAGTGTTCTGTTGTGTAGAGGGCTACCATAAAAAAGTAATTCAATATACAAACATAAGAGCTAGAGGATTCGCCCCAACAGTTTGTGATAATGAAGTCACTATGATGGAAGTTGCTAGTGAGATTTTCTCGCTTTAATCGCTGACACAGATCAATGTAAACCAACAATCATGGGCGTCAGCCAGAGAATTGGGGGCCTCGCTGAGTGAATTTCCTTGAATTCACGGTATTAGTGCTAGGAGCAGGTGAGTGTGTTGTAAAAATCTGAAAAAAGTTCAAAACACCGACCTCAACATAACCTAATGATACTGTTTCCTCGGATGGCACGGAAGAACATGCTGGTTTATCTGAGTTTGTTTTGCGCCAATAATGGGCCCACCATGCTGCATTCAACGCACTTAAGCCTAATAAACACAAATAGACACCTCCTGCAATGAGTGCGCAGCCAGGTATAAAATAAGCGCAAGCAATGACCAGTGTAAAGCTCAATGCATAGAGACTTTCTTGATAACTAAATCGTAGTTTTTCAGTATTGAGAGGAGTTCTGTCTTTTAACCAGCGTTGATAATCTGCTTTTAGTTGCAGTCGTATTTCTAAAAACGCAATGAGACTGCTGCCTGTGAGCAAAATAGCAGCCAGTACCCAGTAAGCAGATAAAAACGCAATGTTTGCTACGATGATGGCTACAAAATACAGGCTGGGTAATGCGCTGTCTAAGCATTTGCTAGCAAAGGAGGAGTTCGTAGAGTTCCAAATTGCCTTTAACTGTTTGGCTTTGATTCCAAATATCAATAAGCACTCTAGCATTAAAAATCGGCGTATTAAAAATGAGAGGGAAGACAAACTCAAAATGAAAACACGCGCCATGGAGTATAGGTGAGTGACTGCTGAAAACGCGGCCATTCCCCACAGTTTTTTAGATGACATTCCTTGTCCTATCTACCGAGTTTTAGATTGATTCATGATAACTGCTTAAACAAATGTGGTAAATATTAAAAGCCTTGTATAGACTGATTTCTGCAAAGAATCTCATTCAGATGGACTTCATATGAACAAGGAGTTAGGAATATGTTCAAAAAATTAGGGGGAATCGTACTCGGAGTGCTAATGCATTGCTCAGTGCAGGCAACAGACGGGTTACAGGCGGTGATTTTTGATTGGGCGGGCACGACGCAAGACTATGGGTGTCGGGCGCCGATGGAAGCTTTCAAGAAGGTGTTTGCAGCTGAGGGTGTTCATTTATCAGATGCAGAAGTGCGTGTACCGATGGGAACGCATAAAAGAAGACACATTGAAATGCTTACCCAACTACCACCTATGGATGTAGACAATCAAGCGGTGGCCACTCGTTGGCAAAAAACACACTCAGGCAGCGTTCCTACACAACAGGATATCGATCGGCTATTTTCCCGTTTTATTCCACTACAACTGGCGACGATCAGAGAGTATTCGGATTTGATCCCGGGTACTTTAGACACCGTGGCTTATATTCGTAAAAAAGGTTGGAAAGTGGGTTCTACGACGGGATATACCACCGACATGTTAGACATTGTTTCAGCAGAGTCTAAAAAGCGTGGGTATGTGCCTGATGTGGCCATTGCATCCGACATGGTGGCACAAGGTAGACCTTATCCAGACATGATTTTGAAAAATTGTGAGTTGTTACAGGTTGAGCCAAAACGTGTGGTCAATGTGGATGATACTTTGCCTGGCATTGAAGCAGGGCATCGTGCTGGTGCTTGGACTGTTCTGGTGATGCAAAGCGGTAGTCAGCTCGGTTTATCACAAGCAGAGATCAAACAATTGTCTGCAACACAGTTGGCAGAAAAACTGCAAGCAGCAGACAGCCAGATTCAGACTTTTGTCCACTATAAAATTCCTACGATTGCAGAGTTACCCCCTGTCTTAGAAGCAATCAATGTATTGCTTCAAAAAGGACATAGTCCGCAGGACTTTTCGGCTGAGCATCCAACTCCAGCAGTTTAATAAAAGTGAAAGGAATCCATCATGAAGCACTACCTAGGGGCGTTAATTGTATTATTGAGTATGCCGATGGCGCATGCAGTCGATAAAGCCACCTCCGATCAAGCCATTGAACAGGGGGACGTGAATACCACCCTGTTGCGTGCGGAGTATTCACAATCTTTGATGGCTGATCCCGCAACCCAAGCTTGGTTTGAAGAAGACAAAAAATATTTTTTACATCAAAGTCTGTCTACGCCAGTGCTCAATGTCTTAGTCAAAGCAGAAGGTCCGTATTTATATGATCTGCAAGGAAACCGATATTTAGACATGCATGGAAATGGCGTACATAATGCTGGGTTCAATAATCCAGAGGTCATTGCTGCAGTCAAAGCACAGCTGGACTCAGGACTTACCTTTACACCTCGTCGTTACACAAATGCAAAAGCCATTGAGTTAGCCAAAAAATTAATTGAGATTGCGCCAGGTGGTATGTCACGCACGTTGTTTGCTCCAGGCGGATCAGAAGCCATTGAAATGGCGCTCATGCTGGCCAAGCAAATCACTGGTAAATACAAAACTATCTCTTTCTGGGACAGTTATCATGGTACTACCATGGGTGCCGCCAGTATCAGTGGCGAAGAGCTTTTTAAAGGAGGGTTGGGTCCTATGGTCCCAGGTGCACTCCATGTAGAGTTTCCAAACTACTATCGTAACCCTTGGGGCTTTCAAGAGACTCAGCAAGTCGATGATGAAATCTTGAGACAGATCGAAGTCATCTTGCAGCGTGAACCAGATGTAGCCGCTATTATTGGAGAGCCTGTTTCTGCCAAGCCAGTCGTTCCCAGTCAGTATTTTTGGCAAGGGGTGCGGAAGTTATGTGATCGCTATGGGGTGATGTTGATTTTTGATGAGGTGATTACAGGACTAGGACGCTCTGGAAAGATGTTTGCGACAGAGCATTTTGTGGTGCCAGACATTTTGGTCTTAGGTAAATCCTTAGGCGGTGGGCTGGTGCCTTCAGCGGCTATTTTAACTCATGAAAAATACAACACGTTGCAAAATCGCTCAATTGGACATTATACGCATGAGAAAAATGCATTGTCTTCAGCTGCTGGTATTGCGGAGATTGAGTATTTGCAAAAAAATGACGTAGTAGCACATGCTGCACAACTAGGAGAGTACACGCTGGCACAGCTAAAAGCGCTGCAAGCCAAACATCCCTTGATTGGAAATGTTGCTGGCCTAGGTTTGCACATGGGTGTGGATTTGGTGAAAGATCAGAGGACTAAAGAGCGCGCTACTGAAGCAGCAGAGTGGATCATGTTTGAGTGCATGAAAAAAGGCTTGGCTTTCAAAATCATTGAAGGCAACGTCATTACGCTGAGACCGGCTTTGATTATTACGCAAGAGCAAATGGACTGGGCTTTGACCATATTGGATGAGACCTTGACTGAAGCTGAGCAGCGCTTTGGTGTTAAAAAAGAAGTTACATAACCTAAAAAGCCTGATAGAATCCAGTTGAGTTTATAAGCTGGATTCTGTCGGGAGGCTAATAATATGGGTCGTTTTTCTTGGATTCGAGCGAAAAAAAAGCATAGTCACTCTGCCGATTCTCAGTGTGCTTTACATGATGATCCGGTATTTTTAGGGCGTGTTTTAGGAAGAGGGTCTTTCGCCAGCGTTAGTTTAGCGGAGGATGCAGAGGGTGGGGAGCTTGTACACCGATCAGAGCGCTATGCGACTGACGATCCTTTCTTAGAAAAGCGCACATTATTTTTATCCGAACACCAATCCAAAGCCATTAAGCGCTTAGGGTTACCTTCAAATTTCTCTAATCCGCATGCTGCACAAGCTGAAACCGACATTCACAGTTTACATGCCTTGGAGCCTGGTATCACTTTTAGCCAATTTCTTGAGAAAAATTGGCGCAAAGGTCCAGAGTTTGACACGGTTGCGCTCACTTTGTTATTTGATATTTTATATCAAGTACAGCAATGCCACGTAGCAGGCGTCATTCATAATGATTTAAATCCTGGTAATATGATGGTATACGGTCAATTTTGCGCAGGTAAGAAAGAATACGCGTTGCGTGCCGCATTGATTGACTTTGATTTGTGTTTTGTAAAAGGCAATGAGCTCAATGATGAAACAAATCATGTTTTATTCTCCTTTCCTGAGAATTTTCAGTGGGTATCCGATCAATTAAAAGTTCAATACCAGGAGGGTGAATCTAAACCAGCGCCTACATTACCAAATCCACAGACCGATGCTGATACCTTGGTTAAGATGCTTGATCGATGGTTGGGACAATTTTCAGCTTCTGCGAATCTGCGTAGTATGCTAGAAACTATCAGGGACGCATTGAAAGCCACTCACTCTTTTCCGTGTCAACATGCGATACATGCAGGACTTCAGACATTGTACAAAAAACCTGATTTTTTATCACAATTTCCTGCCACCTTACAGCGAGATTTTTTTCAATTGTTTCAACAGAGCATGGCGACACCTGGAACTGAAACATTGCCGCAGGGGACAGAGCCTATTTTGTTGCCTTCATTGTCGCGTAAAAGAGCTGTATTTTATAGATGGGAATCACAACATGCGTTTTATCAAGTGTGTCAAAATGTAGATAAGCTGACATTTTTTAAATCTGACATGGATGCAGCATTACAAGCCAGTTTAAAAACCATGCTACTGGTCAAAGGGTGTGATTTGGAGAGTACACATTTTCTGGCTAGAAGCCAATTGATGCGCTTTTATAAACAGCTTGATCAATTTGTAAAGCAGCAAGCGCAAGTGTTTGATGAGTCTGAACAGCAGGTTGGCTATCATGCAATACTGGATGATATTGCCGCAGCACTGAAGGTTGCTAAACAGGGCACGCGTGGTTGGTTTACCTATCAATGCATGCGTTTATATAAGTGGTTTAAAAATTTCTCTTTTCCCAAAGACACCTTCAATCAGGGAAAACCTAACTGCACAAGTGAATTTACAGGTTGCCTTGAGTTTGATGATAGATCTCAGGTGTTGGCACTGAAAATAGCAGACAAGGGCTTATGTCGACTTTATGAGAGACAGCGAGAGCTACTGCCGTTGCATAAAATCGCACTGAAGCAACATGTGCCACAAGTTCAACAACGACTCGCGATGCACTGTTAATTGGTTTGAAATAGCCGGAATTTGGCGTTTAACATGTAAATACACTCCTATTAATAAGTCAATAAATTAACTATAATAAAGTTATCTTCATTAAGAGAAAAACAGGCGCTCTCTCGCTTGGTGATATTAATATGATTGAAAGATTTATTGCATGGCGTTTAAAGCGTGCCATACGAAATAACAATTTGAAAAATTTGAATTGGTGGTTGAAAATTCTAGGTGCAGATACACTCAGTGATGAGCAGTGGCCTGCTTATGGAAATATTGATTATGCAGCACTCTTTCAGCAGTGCTTAAAAAAAACCTCTAGTGCGCGATTAGATATTTTATCGCAACAAGATGCATTAAAAGCTTTACAGGATATTTTTTTAGATAAACTTAAACGCTCAAAAGAAGAAAACACCGCTATGGAGGATTCTTTTTTTCTACATAAGCCCGCGATTGATTTTCAGAGCTTTAAACAGCCATTAGGTAGCGTATCACGTTTTTTCTCAAGGGTTATGAAATTTTTATTCAGCTCTAAGATCAAACCGCAAAGGTTTTCAGCGCCCGATATTGAGCGCTTAATTCAAGCTCAATATCCCGTTCGGGCTATAGAAGGAAGCAAAAAGATAGCTCGTGAAAATATTACAGAGCATCAATACATTCAAGATCTTTTTTCGACCAAATCCATTGACTATCAAGCGCTAGCAGGTTTCCCAAATCACCAAGATATGCAACCAACCCTGATGGAAATTCATCATGATGTGGTTGTTGAGCAGGATGAAGTAGCTCACATGGACGAGGCTGTGATTGAAGAGGCTGTTTTGGAGGTTGCGAAGCAAGTCAACTTTAAGCGTGAACAGTTTTTTGCAATTGATAGACTGACCTTAATTAGGCAGATACAAAACACTGGGTATACGTTTGGAATTGGTTGGGTCGATGGTATGGAGCGTGGAGTTCAAGCGAAATATCAGCAAGCAACCATTGAGATCAGTACTAGAGCAGGGGAACAGATTAGCAATGCTAAAAATGCGTTGAATAGCTATATTTGTACTGTCGAAGACATGGATAATTTACCAGCAGGGTTTTTCTGGATCATTCCGGAGGACACCAGTTCGCAGTGCGTGATTAGATTAGATTACAGTGCTGAGAAACACCAGTTAGATCTTGAAAATGCCAAAAAGAGTGGTCGACCCATTGTTGATCTACTGTCTGTGAAGAAACCAGAGCGTTTTGGGTTTGACATTATATATAAAAAAACAACAGAAACCTCTGAAAAAATAAAAAAAGTCTATCCAAAGTTAACTTTTAACTTATCTTCATTTTTGATAGAGGCTAGAAAAGATTTTCGTTCTCATGAAAGCTTGGTAATAGACAATTTTCTTTGGTATGCCTGTGACTCACTCAGTGAGGCATCCTTTATAAAAACTACTGAGTTGTTACTGAAGTTAGAAAAGATTCGCGGTAAGGTTGGGTATTTCAAAGAAGAGAAATCTGCCGCCTATAGTGTTTTAAGAACTTTTTTTCATCTTCTTAAAACACCCAAGGTGTTTGACGCGGAAAGCGTCGATTTGCTAGAGGCATTTTCAAGCCTATCGCCTGAAGAAATTATGTTTTTTGCACATTATTGTGAGACCTCTACCTCAGGAGCGCATACTGCAGAATTTAAAATTAACCTGCAAAAATATTTATCACTCATTAAATTATTACACACGCATGGGCTTTCTGTAGATGCGCTGCCAGAGTTTGATTTTTCCAACGGGCTATTATTTATTAGCCAATTAACCAATTTCTTATATGGTATAGAAAATCCTATAGTACAAGCAGATGTTCTGAAAAACTTCAAAAGAATACCGACTGATTTAGGTCTGGCAAGTACTTGGCTAAAGACAGGATACCAATTTGTCGATCAAGAGATGCTCTGTGGTGTATATGGTGGAAAATATTCTTCTTATTATTTACATGCTTTATGTGAAAAATTAAAAGTTCATCCTACTTTTATCGATCAAGCATCAGCAGAGAAATTAATTGAGGCGCTTAGCGGTGAACCACATGTGTTTAATGATCCATATAAAGGTAACACGGCTGCAGAAAGAATCACCACATACCAAAAAGCAATTTTATTAAGATACTTGGCTCTCAACACCACTTTCTCTCAACAAGAGGCATTAGATCTCTTGAAAGAGGTTTCTACTTTATCGCTTACAGAGTTTTTTGTGCGTGCTAATGCGAGATTAAAGATAGGTTCAAAAGACCCAGACAGCGATGGTAATCCCCCCATTTTTAAATGACACCAGAAGTAGAGTCCTATGCTACTAGAGCTAGCTTCTGTTTTGGGGTTATTCCTCCTATTGCTGTATTTGGTCTTTCGTTATTGTACAACCATAACCAATGTGTTGCCTGTTCTTGAACGTCCTCAATACTGTC
>JAHFQF010000109.1 GCA_023266435.1 Legionellales bacterium
ATAGTAGCGAATATCAACCCAACAATAGCAGCAATAATGAAAAATGGGACTAATCTTAACCCGATCGTGGCCACTATAAACAATGCCCTTCTGATTTTTCTCCAACCAGTTTGCATTGATTTCTGTTGACTAGGCATAGTTTCTCCATTTTATAATAGTGAGCTAAAAGTGTCCGAATATTACAGCTTTCACAGCAAAAAGCAAGAAATTCAACCAGTGTTGACTCTCGGGGGACAATCAAGGCTAGGTTAAGTGTTTAAAGTATTACGCGCATCTGCAAGATTCGAAGATGAGATTACCTGGTGTTTTTCAGCGAGCGGAGAAGAGGCATCCTTAGGAGGCTCATCACTCGCCACTGTCATTGAGGGAGGGGGTGAGGCTAATACAACATAACTGCCAGATCTTCTTGCTGGATCACTATCCTCTTCTCGAGGATCAGAGTCTATATTTCTATTGGCTCGCGCAAACGTTTTTTCCTGCCGTCTCTGATCTCTATAGTGCAAAACCCCGCCCCACACTATGAATCCTACAAGAATAGCGACTAAAGCAGGGGGACAGTAAATAGCGCAAGCAACCAATCCGGAGAACAACAATACTGGCACTGCGCAATAAACGAAGATTTTACCCGCCTTTTTAAGGCCAGCTTTGAGTTTTTCCCAGCGTTTAGTCTTGGAGCTATCTTTTGCCATTTAAAATTCTCTACAGAAATAGTGCTACTGACTATTATCTAGGAGTTTAACACAGAAATCAAGTTGGTTTTCTTAGTATCAGGCCAGCACTGTAGATATCCAAGTGGCTCTACGTGTACTATCAAGTAAGGAGGGATATAGTCCTGGTAGGCGCGAGTGGGATCGAACCACCGACCCCCACCATGTCAAGGTGGTGCTCTAGCCACTGAGCTACGCGCCTAGGAATATGCACGGTAAGTTACCAGGTCTTTGGGAAAAAGGCAAGAACTATACTACCCTATTGATCAAGCTTCAGAGGACACTGCATGCGCATACTGAAAAACGGATTTACGCTCATCGAGCTCATTATCGTTATTGTTTTACTTGGCATCTTAAGTGCTATCGCCATTCCAAAATACGTCGACCTGGCTCAACAGGCAAGACGAGCAGCCAATCAAAATATTTTTAGGCTGTTTGCTGAACAAATGGACAAAGCACATATTATGTTTGAAATTAAAAAAAGAGAAGGTGAGGATTTAGATTTGAATTTAGATGGTCAGAAAGAACTCCGATTTCATTTGGGGTATCCGGTTGGCGCTAAGCCAGTAGGCGAGTCTAACTGGAAAGAATTAACTGCCATGGGTTCTGCCGATGGCTCAAATGGAGAGGCATGCATTGCTATTTTCAAAGCAGTCATCGAAGAGTCTTTTGTCATGCAAAAAGCAGATTTTGGTGCCATTGACTTTGATAATTGTGGCGGCGATGAAGGTGTACAGATCTGCGCGGTAGGAAGCAGGCAAGACATGAGCAATGCCTTTGAATGCAAATTTGCTTTTTTGAACACTTACAAGGAAGCCGATGAAGATTTTGCTGGGAATAGAACCATAGAGGCTTTTAATTACTATAACAAAAATGGTCTATCTATGTATGCTTATACACGTGGTAATATAAGCAGTATTGGTACCATGTGGGGTGGCGCCTTTGCGAACTTTGATCAATCAAGCAACTTAGAAGCATTAATACTTTTGGGATCCGTTCAGGCGATCAAAGATCTCTCCCCAATGCCAGGAAGGGGGCCCACGCCGTAACTATACCCAAGCTACTTCAAAATGCATGTTTCTAGCTGCCCGAGTTTACCCAGCTGAAGCCTTCTTCGCCTCGCAATAGTGTTGACTATTTCTCGGCTCAGAAGACTGCATCTGGTTAAATTCGCTTTGCTATAAACTACGCATTTTGAAGGATCTTGGGTATAGAATGTATGGTTATTTTTTTTCTAAGGCATTCAACACACAGTCTATACAAAAATCCACATACTCTTTTTGTTTTTTCGACTCATTAATAAATACATTGGGATCTAAAGTCGCAGAGCTAATGAGGGATAAAATGAAGGTCATAATGAATTCTGGTTTTATCTTCTTCTGAATACAGCCTTGCTTTTGATAGTGCTTAAATGCGTCAATCCAAGCCTGAGTTTCAGCATTGAGTGTGACGCCGATCTGTTGGCTCGTCTCATACTCTAAACGTTGCCAATTAAGCAGACGGATTAAATCAGGATTATTTCTGTAAAAATTCATATTCTGCATAAACAGTTCTTTTAAAAAATCTTTAAACGGCAGGTTTGTTTCTGGCAATGTTTTCGTTTGATGGTTAGCCTCTTGCACAATAGCATGCTTCACAGCTACCCATAACTGCTCTTTATTATGAAAATGATGAAATATTAAACTGTGATTTACTTGCGCTTCTGCCGCTATCTTGCCCATCGAAGTTCCAGCAAAGCCAGACCTAATAAAGAGTTTTTTTGCCGCTGCCAGTATTTTGTCTTTGGTAGAAGTTTCCAATTTAGTGCCCCTTGAGGGATGTTGACTAGTCAGTCAATTTATATTAGACTGTACCGATTGATTAGTCAATCAACACAGGCTGGAGCTTATAGGAGGTTAGTGTGTCAGTTAAAACCGTGCGATATGAATACCACCATATGGGTATTCCTACTACTGAGCCCAGAGAAGGTGAAAAGTACAGTTCAACCTTTAAGATGTATACCTCGGGCGGTGAAAACAGTGAGTTTCGTATTCAATATCATCGTTTTGAAGTGGACAGCCCTTTACATCCCCTGTTAAAAACAGTGCCCCATGTCGCTTTTAAAGTAGCGAGTATTGAACAAGCAATTGAAGGCAAAGAGGTGCTTTTAGAGCCCTACTACCCCTTTGAAGGATTTCGTGTCGCAGTCATTAACGACCACGGCACCCCTATTGAACTCATTGAAACCAATCTGAACGAAGAAGAAATTTGGTATGGCTCCAAGCATAACTCCGTGATCTATCCTGAAGCATCCAAAATCTCTCGCTAATTTTCACCTTAAGAACCGGATAATTCTAATAACGCAGCGGCTATCTTTTGATTGGCAGCTGCATTCGGATGCCCGTCTTCAGCGATCACATAAGGCGTCAGATCAGATCCCAATATTTTGCTGACTTTGATCACTTGAATACCACGTCGGTTAAGTTCCACTTGCATTTTTCCAGCCAACTCTGACCAATCCTGCAAATACGGTAAAGGCGGATTGTCCCACAAAACAACAACCAAGCGTGCTTGATACTTATCTGCTGCTAATTTTTGGATGCCTGCTACCATCGCGCCGTATTCTGTAATAGTTTTATCTCGGTGTTTTAACCACGTACGCTCTGCGCTGCTTATCATGGTATCACCATCAAATGCTAGCTTAGAAAACACCCTAAACACATTTAGCGTAGCACTCGCCCACTTACTATGAAAATGTCCTACGTACTGAGCTTGATCGTCCTTAATCACATACTCAGGACCATAAGAATCCCAGCCATAAATCCCTTTAAATCGAAATAGATGATCAGGCAACGCCTGATAAACCATCGTATGATAACTACCCGCATATAATAGAGGCGTTTCAGTTTCTAACATTCTTAAAAGCTGGTGAGGACCGTAACCAGGTGCAGCCAACTGGTAAGCTGCATAGTGTCCTTGCGCTTGCTCAGCAAATCGCATAGACAGGGTTTGATCATCCATTAAACCTTCGCCAAAGGTAAATGAATCCCCTAGAAACAACCACACGTTATCTGTCGCCTGAAACACACCCTCATTACGCCAGCCAAACTCATCCATATGATAGGTCACATCGTATACACTTTGTGATCTGATGGTTTTTTTAGTTTGAACGGTAGCAAAAGGTACGGCTTTATAACCAAAAGTCTCATCTTGTTCAAACATGCTGGTGAGATTACCATGCTGCATAATTTGAGGTGGTAGATACCAGTCACTGTACCAGCGCCAAAAGTATTCTGCGCCCCAAAGCGCAAAAAACATCACTGTAATCAATAAACCCAGATTACGTAAAAAAGAAAAGCAGCGTTCCATCGCTTATAATCCTCACTCAATCAAATGTTGTTTCAGTTGCTGTAGCTCATCTCTTAAAGCAGCAGCTTTTTCAAACTCTAACTTCTCTGCGCATTGTAGCATTTGCTTTTCCTTTTGCTGAATCATCTGGACTAAAGATTTAGTATCAGCAGGAATTGCCAACGATAGTGCGCTCTTTTTACCTTTTTGTTTAGATTTTGTTTGCCAACTGGTCATGCCCTCTAAAATATCTACAATTTTTTTAGAAATACTTTGAGGCGTGATGCCATGTGCCTCATTATAGGCGACTTGTTTTTGACGACGTCTGTCTGTTTCTTGGATAGCAGCTTCCATTGAGCGCGTCATATTGGCTGCATATAAAATGGCTGTGCCATGTATATGTCGCGCAGCGCGACCAATGGTTTGAATGAGTGAGCGCGTTGATCTTAAAAAGCCCTCTTTGTCTGCATCAAAAATCGCTACTAAAGAGACTTCTGGCAAATCCAGCCCTTCGCGTAAGAGATTGATCCCCACCAATACATCAAACTCACCCAATCTTAAATCACGCAAAATTTCTACGCGCTCGACGGTATCAATGTCAGAGTGTAAGTAGCGTACTTTAATCCCCTGCTCTGATAAGTATTCGGTCAGATCTTCAGCCATACGTTTGGTTAAAGTGGTGATCAACACGCGCTCTTTTAAAGCAGTGCGCTTTTTGATTTCCAATAATACATCTTGTACTTGATGCTCAACAGGGCGCACCAAGACTTCTGGATCAATGAGCCCCGTGGGACGCACCACTTGCTCGACGATCTGGGCTGATTGGCTCAGTTCTTTGTCACCGGGTGTAGCAGAGACATAGATGGTTTGCGGACTAATCTGGGCAAACTCTTCATACTTGAGTGGCCGGTTATCTAAGGCAGAGGGCAATCTAAAGCCATACTCCACCAACGTCTCTTTACGGCTCCTATCCCCTAGATACATGCCTGCTAATTGACCCAACATGACATGCGACTCATCTAGTACCAACAGCGTATTAGGTGGCGCATAATCCATGAGTGTAGGCGGAGCTTGTCCTGGCGCGCGTCCTGTTAATAATCGTGAATAGTTTTCTATACCAGAGCAGTAACCAAGCTCTAATAACATTTCAATATCAAATTGCGTGCGCTCTGATAGACGTTGAACTTCTAATAAACGATGGTTCGACTCTAATTCTTTCAAACGTGTTTTTAATTCTGACTTAATTGCATCCACTGCTTTTAATACAGTTGCACGCGGTGTGACATAATGGCTCTTAGGAAAGATAGTGATCCGCGTAAGAGATTGCTCGATTTCACCGGTCAACGGATCAAACAGAGAAATTTTTTCAATTTCATTACCAAATAACGCAACCCGCACAGCAAAGCGATCAGACTCTGCAGGAAAAATATCAATCACATCCCCCCTGACACGATACGTAGCACGGATTAAAGCCACGTCATTGCGTGTGTATTGCAAGTCTGCCAGCTTATGCAGGATATCTCGTTGATCAAAGGTATCCCCTATGCGCAATAACAACACCATACTGAGATACTGATTAGGATCGCCTAATCCGTAGATTGCTGAGACAGTGCCCACGATGATCGTATCTGGCCTTTCTAAAAGTGCCTTGGTGGCTGATAATCGTAATTGCTCAATTTGCTCGTTAATGGCTGCATCTTTTTCAATGAAAGTATCTGAGGCTGGCACGTAAGCTTCTGGCTGATAGTAATCATAATATGAGACAAAATATTCCACCGCATTGTGGGGGAAAAACTCTCGCATTTCACTATACAGCTGAGCAGCTAGGGTTTTATTAGGCGCTAAAATGATGGTTGGACGGTTAATCTGATGAATCACATTGGCTAAGGTAAAGGTCTTACCAGAGCCAGTCACCCCGAGCAAAGTTTGCTCTTTATGCCCCTCATTGAGTCCGTCAACTAATTTCTGAATAGCCACAGGCTGATCACCCTGCGGCTTAAAGTCCGAGCATAGTTGAAAACCTTTGATTGACATGATTGAATAGGCAGCCTATTTTTTTTCAAGTGTACCATACAAGGGGATTACCGTGAATATTCGTCTGTCTGACCGAGTCCAATGCATTAAGCCCTCACCGACTTTAGCCGTTAGTGCACGCGCGCAAGCTTTACGGGCCGAAGGGATTGATATCATTGATTTAGGGGTTGGCGAGCCTGATTTTGACACCCCTCAGTTTATTAAAAATGCTGCCATTCAAGCATTAGCGGATGGATACACAAAGTACACTGCTGTAGATGGTCTACCCTCTCTTAAAAAAGCCATTGTGCAAAAATTTGCCAAAGAAAATAACCTACAATACGAACCTAACCAAGTCTTAGTATCTTGCGGCGGCAAACAAAGCTTTTTCAATTTAATCCAAGCCTTCATTAATGAAGGGGATGAGGTGATTATTCCCGCCCCCTACTGGGTGTCTTATCCAGATATCGTGTTATTGGCCGGCGGAAAGCCAGTTGTCTTGGAAACAAACATGGCTGATCAGTTTAAAATCACCCCTGCACAGCTTGAACAAGCCATCACAGCCAAAACTAAATTGTTTGTTATCAACAGCCCCTCGAACCCCAGTGGTCTGGCTTACACCAGCGAAGAATTAGCGGCACTTGGTAAAGTCTTATTGAAACATCCGCATGTATTAGTGGCTACCGATGACATGTATGAACACATGCTTTGGAATCATATGCCCTTTCGTAACATTTTGATGGTTACTCCAGAATTATACGATCGAACAATGGTATTGAATGGGGTTTCTAAAGCCTATGCCATGACTGGTTGGCGGATTGGATACTGTGCAGGTCCTAAAGCCTTGATTCAAGCCATGACGAAAATTCAAGGTCAAAGTACGTCCAATCCGACAGCTATCTCACAAAAAGCAGCTGAAGCAGCGCTATCCGGCCCACAAGACTCAATTCAACATATGCTAGAAGCTTTTAAAACTCGACACGACTTTGTCTATAAAGCACTGAATCAAATCCCTGGCATTCAATGCCTGCCCTCTGATGGAACTTTTTATACCTTTCCTGACATGCACGCATTAATTGGCAAAACCTCCAATGTCACTAACGATGTACAATTGGCAGAATTTTTCCTGACTCAAGCTCAAGTAGCCATGGTCCCCGGCTCTGCCTTTGGCACCCCTGGATTTATGCGGATGTCTTTTGCTACCAGCATGGAAAAGTTAGAAAAAGCCATTGAGCGCATTGAAAAAGCGGTCATGCTTTTGGTCTAAAAAAAAGCAAGGCTCTATTCTTTTTTGAGAGAGCCTGCCTTTTATACCCAAGATACTCCAATACAGGTTCCTAGCTGCTCAAATTTAACCCTCTGCAGCCTTCCTCACCTCAAAGTATCGACTATTCCTTGGTTCGGAAAACTTCATCTGGCTAAATCCGCTTTGCTATAAACTACGCATTTTGAAGCATCTTGGGTATATATTTTTGTTCTCTAGCTTGGCTTAAGTTTAGGATATTGTCCACGATACTCAGCCAGCTCTAATGCCATGCTCTCTGCTTGAGATTTAAGCCTTGCATACTCTAACTGTAGTTTTTCATAATGTGATGTCAATGTGTCTGCCCGTTCCACCTTGCCCTCCAAATTTTTTATATACGCTTTTTTACGTTTTCGACTATCCCTGGCACTTTGCCTATTTTTTTCAGCCTTGTCGTCGTCA
>JAHFQF010000110.1 GCA_023266435.1 Legionellales bacterium
TCTCGATGTGATCACCCACCTCAGCCCACAGCCCCCCTGTGAGACATCGCTTACAAAATCTCAGGATTCCTAGTGCGATTGCCCTGCCTCACTCTGGCAGACTGGTGACGTCACTAATGCCCTTTAGACAGGAGTAAATACACCTTGTCTGGGAAATAAAACGTACAGTACGTTTTGAGCACGTATCAACCAGAGTGCTCTGGCAATCCCTCACTCTTGTATCGGAGCTGATTGAGTATGATGATGAAATGCACATTTAATTTTACAAAAACAATAACAATCTGTGTTTTATTATTACTGATGCTCCCTTATGGCTCCGTATACGCCACCACAGAGCAACTGTCCGCAGTTGCTTGGCAGAAAAAAGCCATAGAATATCAAGCGCTTTCTCGTACCATCTACAGAGCAGCTACGAAGCAACTCTCAGACGTCACGCAATGGTGGCGCACCATTCACGATCCTAAAGCCAATGCAGCACAAAAAAAGAAAGCAGCTCTGTTGTTGGCACGCTGGAATGCAATACCTTTGAATGAGCAACAGCCCAACGATGCTGATCAGCCCTTGGCCATTATCTTAGATATCGATGAAACCATACTCAACAACTCGCCTTACGCAGCCAGCAGAGTGCAACACCAAGAAACCTTCAACGAGGCTTCTTGGAAAACCTGGATTCAATCCAAAAAAGCAACCGCGATTCCGGGGGCTGTTGCGTTCACACAATGGGCAGAGTCACAAGGTATTGCCGTTTTCTATGTCAGCAACCGACAAAATGCAGACTGGCAAGTCACCGCAGATAATTTAAAAACTCAAGGATTTCCACTGTCTAATCCAGAGAGACTCTTACTGATCGACAAGTCTCGTGGTTTCTCCAAAAACAAAACCTCTAGGCGTCAATGGATCGACAAACGTTACCGAGTCATCGCGCTCTTCGGTGATAGCTTAGGCGATTTCGTCTCTACAACCACACATCAAGCCCTGTCTGCTTATGACTCTTGGTGGGGAGAACGCTGGTATGCCATGCCCAATCCTATTTACGGCACCTGGCTGGATGAGCTCTCTGAAGCCTGTGATGAGCTACCGTCGCAACAGACACCAACTAAAGATATCCAGTCTCATCAAGAATGCATCGGTGAGATTTTAACAGAAGATACGGTTGAATAAATCAATCATGTTCTTTTGTTAAATTTTTTAGGAATTTAACCATGTTAGAGCAAATCACGGAAGAAAAAAAAGAAATTCTACTCCCCCCTGGCACGGAGGGGTTTCGCGATCGAGATCCAAGCATTTATAAATTATCCGCTAAAAGAAAATGGCAGTGGATTAGAAATCTGATCGATGTGGGCGTATTTCATCAGGAAAAAACAAAAAAACAGACTTCAAAAGGGATTGTGAGGTTTATTAATCTTGTAAAAAATATGCTTTTTGGGATTGTAAGAAAGCTGTTAAGATTCAACAATCCAACCGCGGAAGCGCAAATCCTAAACCAATTTATAATAAGCCCTCATAGAAAAAAAATTCTACAAAAAACAGACTTGTCTTTTGATAGGAACTTAGTGCCACTTCGAGCTGGCGATGCTTACATAGACGAAAGCGCATTTAGCGCTTATCTGCAGAATTTAGCGCCGCATAGACACTATCATTTATTTGCTCATTTTCTGTTTTCTGTACTACAGAGAAATTCGATGAGCACTTTAGATTTGCTGAAAAACTTGCTGCTCTTAAAATCCAAGCTCGAAAAACCCAATCTCTTACCTAACGACTATCAGCTACTTTATAGTAAAGATAAAAGCCAACAATGGATTGGCAGTTTAATGTGCCGTGTTTTATCACAACCTCCCAGCAGCATGCTGGATTGTTTAGAGGTATCTGGTGAACTATCTTTGTCAGACAAGCAAGTGTTGCAAGGCGATTTTTTATTTTGTGATGATATTGCTTACTCTGGTACTCAAGCCGGGAATACTCTTGACAGTTTTTTTCACTATGCTGCGGACCATCCAGACAAAGAAATTCATTTGATCATGGCCTTTAGTGCCATCACGAACTATGCTTTAGAGCAATTAAAAGAAAGGATAGATGTCCTTAAAACACAATGGGGGCGCAAAGATAGCGTAAAAAAACTAACAATTCAGATTGTTTATGGCTCAATCATCCCAAATTTTTTAAAGCAATTAGAGTCGCTGAAATTTCCACCTGAAAGTAATGAGCAACAAATCATTGCTCAGCTGCTGTATTGTGATCCTGCGCATTATGCCGATCCTCTGTCTGATTTTAGAAAACCACTACTCACCACGGCTTGGAAAAAACCAGATCCCTGGTCTATTTATCACAATTTTGTTGGGTTATCCAACATGCGTCTCATCTCTGCTCAACGCATGCCAAATCCACCCAGCAAGGACATGACCGTGGCAACTATTGGACCTGAGGTACCTGCCTTGACTTTTATCTGCGGTCCGGAGACGAGAGATAAGCCTTATGGCTTCAAGCCCTAAGCGGACAGGCACTGGGCTGGGGGGGGCTGTCAGCAAACTTCCCTGAATAACGCTAAAATGAAAGTTAAGCTCCAGCTACTTTCAAGAAGCTGGTAATCTATCATACTTAAAATGCAGGAAAAAACGATGCCTTGTGGGTCTATAAAGTACCATTTTCAACCACATCCTCTTTTACGTGGCGGACACCTACAAACTTTTGGTGGCCAATTAGGCGCTCCTCCATTGGATCCCAATGCACACTCTCAGCATTTTTGGACAGAGGTCAGTGATGGCGATCAGCTCATTCATTACGTAGATGAGCCCGTGGATGCTTTGCCTTCTTGTCCTACCGTACTGACACTCCATGGCTTAGGTGGCAGCAGTGACTCCTCCTATAATTTGAGGTTACGCGATAAGCTGGTTCAAAAAGGAGTTCGAGTTGTACGTTTTAATCATCGCGGCTGTGGCGTAGATCGCAGTGTGCGACCTACTCACGGCATTTATCATGCGGGTCGTACCGATGATGTATTGGCTACCTTGCGTGCCGTAGCCACACGCTGGTCATCTGCTCCTTTTGTCGCGTTAGGTTTTTCACTCTCTGGAAATATCTTGTTGCGTTTATTAGGCACACAGCAAATGGCAATTCGATCCATCCCTAATCTCATCAGTGCAGCCAGCATCTGCTCGCCTGTAGATTTAGAAGCCTGCTCTCAATCCTTAATTAAACATCGCAATAAGCTGATTGATCGCTATTACGTAAAAAACATGTTAGCACTCGTCACCCATAGGGCAAACCTGCTGAATGAAGCACTGCCTGAGGCGTATTACTCAAAAAATATTACTTTGAGAGATTTTGATGCCTTTTATACTGCGCCTCGTGCTGGTTTTCAAAGTCGAGATGAGTACTATCGCCTATCTTCCTCTCAGTCCGTCTTAAAAGAAATACAGTTGCCAACCTTGGTGCTTGCGGCTGCAGATGATCCGGTTGTGCCAGTTCAAAGTTTGCTAGATGCACACTTCAGTCGCCATTGCACAATGCACATAGAGCGCACTGGAGGGCACATGGGCTTTATCCAAAAGTCGCGCACACCATGGGGTGACCGTCGTTGGATGGACGCATTTCTGGTTGATTGGTGTCTACAGAGACTGAAAGGTAGCCGGGCGTAAAGACGTCTTAACAACGTACAGTACGTAAGATACTTCAAAATGCGTAGTTTATAGCAAAGCGAATCTACTCAGATGAAGTTTTCCGAACCAAGGAATAGTCGATACTATTGCGAGGTGAGGAAGGCTGCATCTGGCTAAATTCGAGCAGCTAGAAACAGGTATTTTGGAGTTTCTTGGGTATAAGTAAAGCAGCCCCCCGTTTGATCTACCAAGTTATGATTTTCCAGGTTATCATTAAGTTTGTGATCAGCCAGTACTGCGAAAAGGATTTTGCATGACCTACTCTATTTTCATCGCTATACTCTGCGTGGTAATTGCGCAAACCGCCAGTGCCAAAGATACGACTTGGCCAACCTATGGTAATGATGCGGGCGGCACTCGCTATAGCCAGCTCGATCAAATAAACCGAACCAATGTGACAAATCTCAAAGAAGTCTGGAGATTTCATACAGGGGATGTGGCAACCACTAAACCCAAAAGTGCTTTTGAGGCGACCCCCTTGATGGTCAATGATCACCTCTATCTCTGTACGCCTTTTAACCGAGTGCTCGCTTTAGATCCAGGTACCGGTGCGCAAAAATGGCAGTACGATCCACAAATCGATAAAACATACAGTCTTGAGGGTGCATTAAAATGTCGCGGTGTGGCTTATTGGGAAGAAAAAGCGGCCATAGCACAAGGTGCAGTCTGCAAAAAGCGCATCTTTAGCGGCACCATGGATGGTCGTCTACTTGCTCTAGATGCGGATACTGGCTTGCCTTGTGCTGACTTTGGTAAAAACGGTCAAGTCGACACCACTAAGTTTAATAACTTTGGAAAAAAGGTTCTGGACTTTATTTCGCCTCCAGCCATCTATGAAAATCTCGTCATCCTGGGCGGTAGTGTTGGCGACAATACGTTTGCTAATAGCGTCGATGGGCTAGTGCGCGCTTTTGATGCTTATACCGGCGCCGTGGTGTGGGAGTTTAATCCCATACCCGAATCCATGCGCAATAAAACAGGTGCGGCTAATACCTGGGCTCCTATTTCCATCGATAAAGAGCGCGGCCTCGTTTTTATTGCAACCTCTAGTCCTAGCCCAGACTATTATGGAGGGGCTCGTACCGAAGACATTCCTTACGCCAATGCAACAATTGCTTTAAATGCCAAAACGGGTATTCCTGTTTGGCATTTCCAAACAGTGCATCACGACATTTGGGATTATGACTTGCCAGCACAACCTGCACTGATTGAAATTAATCACAATGGGCATACAACCCCTGCTGTCGCACAATCCACGAAAACAGGATTTCTGTTTTTATTTGATCGAGATACTGGTAAACCGCTCTTTCCTATTGAAGAAAGAGCGGTTCCTCAAAGTACTGTACCGGGTGAAAAAACTAGCCCTACTCAGCCCTATCCCACACACCCTGCACCTTATGCCAAACAAAATATGACTGCTGATGATGCCTGGGGATTACTTGGTATTGATAAGTGGCTTTGTAAAAAAGAATTTAAAAAATTAAGAAACGAGGGGTTATTTACTCCCCCAACTTTCGAGGGCTCTCTAGAATACCCCGGCTTTGCTGGAGGCGCTAATTGGGGTAGTGTGGCTTTTGATCCCACTCGTAATTTTGTAATCGTGAACTCCATGAATTTAGCAGCTCGCATCAAGCTGGTAAAAACGCCTGCGATAGAAACCAGAGAGATAGCAGGAAACTATGGTGAATTTGAGCCCACGCTGGACGGCGATTACAGTATGTCGCGCGGCGTCATTATGTCTATTTTTGGTTCACCCTGCTCACCGCCACCCTGGGGTCAACTCACTGCCTATGATGTCAGCACTGGAGACATTGCCTGGCAAATTCCATTTGGTCGAGTCAAGATGGGGCCCTTTAAGACATTACGTCGTTGGGGCTCACCAAATTTCGGAGGGCCTATGATCACAAAAGGCGATCTGATTTTTATTGGAGCAACTTTAGATCATGAGCTACATGCCTATGACATCGAAACGGGTAAAGAATTATGGACAGGCCATCTGCCCGCACCCGCTGTTGCCACTCCTATGACGTATACTTGGAATGGTAAACAATACATTGTAGTCGCTGCTGGAGGACATGGGGTACTAGATACGCACTTAAGCGATGCTGTTATCGCGTATACATTACCCAATTGAAGTAGGCACCACTGAGATCATGCTGAAGGAATATTATATGTTATGGAAAAAACCCATTGCGATTGAAACATGCCTGGCTTTAGAAATTAATGGATATGCGTTGATTAATACACAAAATGCTCACACTCAACTCGTTAACCCAGTATCCCTGACTAAACCACCAGAAAAAAATGAGTTGCTCGTGGAAAACCCTGAGTCGGCACCACAACCAACATGCTCTTAGTCAAAATTTTAGGATCAGCTGCAGGCGGCGGTTACCCCCAATGGAACTGCCGTTGCACAGTCTGCCAAGCCGCATGGAAAAATCCCCAATTATCACAAACGCAATCTTCCATTGCTTTTACAGGGGATAGCCAAAACTGGTATCTGGCTAATGCCTCCCCAGACATACGCCAACAAATCCTTAATACACCAGCGTTACAACCACGCCAAGGCCGACAATCCCCTATCCAAGGAATTTTTTTAACAAATGCTGATCTGGACCATCTATTAGGCACTTTACTTTTACGTGAAGAAACTCCTTGGAGTTTATATGCCACCTCTTCCGTATTAAATTTATTAGCTGGCAATCCTATGTTTTCTGTTTTAAACACTGATTGGGTAAAACGGATCGCTTTGTCTTTAGAGACACTCAACCCCCTACCCACATTAAAAGTACGAGCGTTTTCTGTACCTGGAAAAGCGCCTCTGTACCTTGAGCATACCGCCGATCCAGCCATCGCTGATACTATTGGACTGCAAATCATTGACCTAGAAAAACAGAAGAAATTGGTTTATATACCGAGTTGTGCTTATCTCACAGAGCCAATCTTGGAAATGATAGAGGACGGCGATTGCTTACTGTTTGATGGCACGCTCTGGCATAATGAAGAATTAATCGAGCAGGCTGGGCGCAATAAAACAGGTAGAACCATGGCGCATCTGCCTATCAGTGGTGCTGAGGGCTCGATGCAGCTACTCAATTTTTTTAAAAAACCTAAATTTTATATTCACATTAACAACACCAATCCTATTTGGTTAGAAAATAGCGCTGAACGCAAAAATATCGAGCAGCAAGGTTGGCGAATTGCCCAAGATGGTATGGAGATCATTTTATGATAACTCAAGATGAATTACTAAAAGAAGTATTTGCTATACTCACCGAGGAATATCATCATCGCCATCCCTTTCAACACTTATTACAAAATGGTCAGTTAACACATACGCAATTACAAGCCTGGGCACTCAACCGTTATTACTATCAAAGTCAAATTCCCATTAAAGATGCCATACTGATTTCTCGGTTACCAGACAACTATCTCAGGACCATTTGGCGACAACGTTTAGTTGATCAAGATGGAGATGATCAGCATCTAGGCGGTCTTGCGCGCTGGTTACAACTTACCACAGCATTAGGGTTAGAGTCGCATTTTGTAAAAAGTAATACTGGCATCTTGCCTGCAACGCGCTTTGCCGTAGATGCTTATGTCAACTTTATTAGCAGCAGCTCCGTGCTAGCTGCCATTGCCTCCACCCTGACAGAAATGAGTGCGCACCAATTGATTCAAGTTCGCATGGAAGGCATGCTCAAACATTATGACTTTATTGACGAAAACACATTAAGTTATTTTTCAGAACGATTAAAGAGTAATGATGGAAAATCTACAGTCGCATTAAATTATATTATGCAACACATGCACACCCTGCAGCACGTTGAGGAAGTGCTAGGCGCCGTAAGATTTAAATGCCAAATGCTATGGGCACAGCTAGACGCGCTTTACCTGGCGTACGTAGATCCAGGCATGATTCCACCTGGTGCCTTTGATCCTTTAGTGCAATTAAATAGCGCTTTTAATTTACGCTCAGGCGTTATACTGGAGTCCCTCAAAACGCAATCTATCAATCGCCTACAAGGGCCGGAGCGTAGCTTTGAGTTAAATGATACGGCCTTATCTCTGATTCAAGAGCTCAATGGTAAAAAA
>JAHFQF010000002.1 GCA_023266435.1 Legionellales bacterium
TTCGAAGTGTCATCACCAGAAAAATGCATCTGATTTGCAAACAATATTTCTAACATGCGCTCTCGATTGAGTAGATAATGCTCTTTGAGCCTTGCTAGATCTACACTTTGCTGGGAGCCTGGCAGAACAATGGATTCCATGATCCTGAAACCTTCATCTAATACCGTATGCTCGTTTATGACTGTTTCTAAATCTATTCGTGTTACACAGTGCGAACTAGCTTGCAGGGAACCAAAAATATCTCCCAAAGACTCACCTACTGTACAATGCAGGGCAAGTGGACGAGCATGTGCCCTATCTTGCTGAACCTGATCCGTAGGATGCACGACTAGTCTACTTGAATTTGTATTAAGCAACCCATTGAACCAGGCACCTGCCCTTCCGATCAAGTTTTTCAATCGCCCCCATCCTGCTTGGAATACCAGTCCGGGCTCCTCGACACGCAGCGCATTCATTGAGTGTCCCAAACTACAGCCTGGAGAGAAATGTCTTCTCATACGATCTGCATATAAGTACGCTGCGGCATTGCTTTCATCAGAGCAGCCCTCTTCTAATGCTTCCAACAGTTCTGGGCTTTCTGCTAAAGTCTGCAGATGATATGATATGATTTCTCCTGTTTTTCGATTAACTAAAATACGAGATACAATCTCGAATGAGTCTGCAGTAAATAACTTCTCATAAGCAGCACCATTGACAGACTGATCGGGCCGTGAGGGGTCAATATACAGTGCATAAGATCTTGCTGACTTTCCAACCTCCACACCTGGTATTTGAATAGAAAGATTTAGTATCATTCTGGGGAAACAACTACCTCTAAAAAGAACCTGGATTTCCAATCTGCCTTCATCAACCTCTACTGGGTGTAAAATAACCTCAAAATAAGGTCCTGGAGTACCGCCTCTTACGGCCTCTTGAACCATAGATCCTATCATCGGGATCTTTGATGCCATCTGTGCAATTGGTGCCGCCAATACCACTTGTGCATAACCAGTTGCAGAGAATCCTGCAATCTTTTCAGTGCCGAAATGGTTAACACATGCATCTGTAGCTGCCACAAAAACAGGGACACCATTAGAATCACGCGTTTCGCTGATCCCAACCATGGTATGTGCAGTAGTCTGCGCAGGAGTCACAGGACCTTTTTTATGATCTTTTTTACGAAAAAACATCACCGTACCTCTGTTAATGAGTCGACTTGCTTGTACGTCAGCTTGTTCACCTGACGGCATGGAGTCTGGTAGGACAGTCACTCGATCTTTTCCTAGCATGATATTTACTAATGTGGGTTGCTGAGAGACAGTGCGCGCATGTTCGTCTAAATATGGCCCACCTGTATAGAGTGTTATCTCTTCATACTCTAGTATTAGTGCTACCTCATCATCTTCATTTGCTGGTTGTGGAATAGTAGCCAGTATCTGCTCTGGTGTATGAGTAGGCATCTCAGAGGTAATAGTAGGACCAGTTGGAACACTGGTCGCACAAAAACTCATCACACTTTGTTGAGGGCTCGTGCTTCGAATAGCAACCTTGTCACTATGATCACGAGCTATCTGCGCACGTAACTGCTGAATCCGAGACACATCTGGATCGATTTCGGTGAGTTTTTTTCGTATAAACTCAACGGGCCCGACAGTGAAACTACGAGATCTATCAATCAATCGCGCTTGTATGGCAGTATAGTTTTCTGCAAGAAATTCTTTCAGGTGTTCAATCAAAGCATCTCTACTGCGTGCTTCATCATCAAACTCTGGCTTAATCTCATAAGTACTCACGATGTTGTTGCTTGTATCTACAAACTCAAGCGTATAAGTATTAGTATGCGACATGCCTTTCCCCTTAACTATCGAACTTAGTGAATTCAAATTGAAAATAATTATTAATCATACTAACATTTGTTATCTTTCAAATCAATAATTTTCAGGTTATAAACTAAGTTGTTTTGTGATTCTCGCATAAAGTGCAGATACAACTAGGGGTGAGCTCCTGTAGCGGGATACTTTTACTATTGAGTTACTTAAGTAATTTTTATACAGCACAGGCACTCAGGAGATCGGGGCTCATTTAAGTGCGCCCACACGATAAAAGACGAGCTGCCTCTGGCAAACCCTTGACTTTAGTTATCTAAATTGATAATATACAAAAATAAATTATTAATAATCACTGAAGGAGATACAATTATGCTAAAGGCACGTACTTTTATTCCTGCATTTACGATTGGTGCTGTTACTGCTGTTGCTGCGAAGTTAACAGGCGCTTCAAACATGGATGCTGCTAATATTGGCGCAAGCACCGCTCTTATTGTCGGTGGGGCCATGAATCCTGGTGTAGCTGGTTTCGGTGCTGTTGTGATTGGTAGTCATGGCCTAACACACACGCCATCCACACAACGCCCAAGACCTTAACGATAAAAAACCTGGCTCTACTCTTAGAGTCAGGTTTTTCCTTCAGCCATCCCTGAACAGACACAGAGAGTTGCTTTAGGTGTAAAACTTTAGGTATTTTGGAGTATCCTGGGTATATGACTTTCTCGGATTGATTTTTCTGATTTTCATGACGAATGCACCGCATCTCTTTTTAATGAGATATCCTATTTCATACTTTTAAAATGCGGGCATCCTTTGTTAATTTACCATCGCTTAATATTGATTATGCGAGATTCAAGCGAAGAGCTTTTCTATAACACTCTGGGATAGCTTGTTGAATTTCGGCCGCCGTATGGCGTACGCCAAGCTTCTTTTCTAACCCATATTCATAATATATCGCCCAACTTTTGTATTCTTTACCAATAGAACCCAAAATACTCTTGCTTTTATTCGCAGAGGTATCAGCTTGTTTGGGTTGCGCTTCTTTTGCTATTTCTTCATTATGAATGCCACGTAGTTTCCAGAAATATTGTATTGTTTTTGCCAGCGGATAAACAATCGTAAGACCCACTAAAAAAGAAATGAAGAAATTCCAGCGGTGTTGATTTCGGGCTGCTTTTTCCCGTTTCACTTCCGCTGTGTATGCATCAAACAGCCCTTGTATCTGCGCTTTGAATGCCGGAGCTTCTATCAGCTCTAATGGGCTTTTACCTGCCTTGTTTTTTATGTGAATATCTGCACCACGCTCGACAAGGAGCTCTGCCGTTTCTCGCTGCTCCCGCAGAATAGCTATATGCAGTGCAGTATTCCCATCCTTGTTAGCCTGATTTATCTTGGCGCCTCGATCCAGCAGTAATGTCACAACATCTGTTTGGCCACACAAAGCAGCCTGCATCAGTATCGTTACGCCTTGTTTATCAGCTTGGTTGGGATTAGCACCATTATCCAACAACTTTTTGAGAATAGCTTGCTGTCTAGAGTCAACAGCGCTTCCTAATGGGGTTGCTCCACGCTTATTAGCGTGATTTACGTTTGCCCCACGCGTTATGAGCAGCTCTGTGCTCTCCTCATCCCCGATATGAACACTCAGGAAAAGAGGTGTATGACCCTCTTCGTCGATTTGATCTACTTTCGCTCCGTGCTTAAGTAACAGTGCTGCCATTTCACTACGAGTGCTCTCCGTAGATGGCCATAGTGTAAAATAGAAGACGTAATGGAGCGGTGTTAAATTCTGACGATTCTTTTTACTCAACAGATCCTTGGAATGAGTGATGAGAGCCTCTGCTACCTG
The DNA here is from genome assembly GCA_023266435.1 of Legionellales bacterium. Classification (GTDB taxonomy): domain Bacteria; phylum Pseudomonadota; class Gammaproteobacteria; order Berkiellales; family Berkiellaceae; genus JAHFQF01. Next base: position 3,655 of record JAHFQF010000002.1, read on the forward strand.
TAAATGCCCACCGATAGCAGCCAGATGCAGAGCTACCACTTGCATCTACCATAGAGATGTCTTTAGGTCTCTCTTGCAGTATTCGAGTAACCTCAGCTAAATTTCCAGCAACTACAGCCTCAAGTAACCCCATGATCTCGCTCCAATTTTGTTATTTAAATAATAATAAGTTATTTTAACGGCTTATTTAGGGGGATGCAATAACAGCCAGATGCAAACCCTTACTTTCTGAGGGGCTTCAGAAGCTATTTATAAGTCATACTTAAAAATTAGAGATTTTAAAATCACTTAAAAGGTGGGGGGCCTATGTCATTGTATGAGCATAGCGCATTTAAAGAGGTCAGAATTCATTAAATTTTCAAGCCAAATCATTAAATGCGGCCAAGGAGCCGCCTTAAACCAATCCCAATCCACTCGAGCAAATTGTCGAATAAATGGCATCAAAGCATAGTCCGCCAATGTGGCCTCTTCAGCACATAGAAATGCATGCTGAGCCAACCTTGCATTCAGTCGCAGCAACCATGCACTCGCCTGCTCTAAATGAAACTGAGGATCGACATCTTGATAGCGATTTGGGTATTTAAATCGATCCAGATGGTATTTAAATTCGATATCATTTTCTGAAATTAACTGCTTAGCCTGCTCCAGAGCAGCAGGCAATAACCAATGTTGAGGATCGGATTGCTCTAACGCCCAATACATGATTTCCAGACTTTCCTCAATGACTCGCCCATCCGGCAAAACCAAAACAGGCACCGTGCCCTTAGGAGATAACATTAACATCTCTGCAGGTTTATTTTTCAAACTCACTTCATGCCATTCAGTCTCAATATTCGCTACTAACAATGCTAAACGCGCCCGCATAGCATAAGGACAGCGTCTAAAAGTATACAAAATAGGTGTGTTCATAGGCTCATAATACTCTCTTTTGTACAGACACAGTTGCAATCTCTAGCCTAATAATACAAACTAGTTGACTAATAAATATCCATCTCGACATTTTAAATCAAACAGCCGACAGCAAGGCCGCTAAAATAGCGCTGCATAAAAGTATGTTAAAGTGGAAGTATAATAATGAGCTTATTTAATATAATCAAAGATGAAGGCCTCACTGAAGAGGAAAGGCAAGCACGCACTAAAAGCCGTGCTAATAAAAAGAGAATTTTGCGCCATCTTTGGAATTTCTTTGTTTCTTTTTTAGCAGGTCTTACGATTGTTTATCCTGTGGTAAAAATAATTCAATATCGTGACATTCGTAATAACGAAATAGCAAAAGAAGCGCAACCCAATCAAGTTGTTACCTCTACGAATAAGAGCAAGAGTATTTTGGAGTCCATTGGTACAGAATACAAAAGTTGGGCAATGTATTACGAGCTGGGTTTATCTGGCAAGTATGGTACAGAGCATACCTTTTGGGAAATAACAGCAGCTATTCCTACACAAGAGCAAAGAATTGCTTTAGGCGCCTCTCGGTTAGCAAGTACCCATTCTTGATCAGCTTGCGCTTTTTTTGCGTTACTTATTCTGCAGGTACAATTTCATGCCTTCATGCGTCGACTCAAAACCTAGCTTTTCATAGAATTTTTTAGCCTGGATACGCTTCTTATTTGTAGTCAATTGAATAATCGATGCGCCTTGCTCAATCGCATATTGAAAAGCAGCCTGCATCATCCACTCTCCGATTTTCATGCCACGATATTTTTCAGAAACTCTAACCGCCTCGATCTGCAATCTGGTTGAGCCCATTAACGTTAAAGATGGCAGCACGGTCAGATGACAGGTACCAACGATATCTGAGTTTAATTCTACTACCATCAGATATTGGTTTGCGTCTGAGTTAATTCTATGAAATGCATCAATATAACGCTGATCCAGTTTCTCTTGTACTTGCTCCCGTATCTGACCAAGTTCGTCCTCTCTTAGGAGCGCTACAATATTTTTTACATCGACAAGGGTCGCTTTTCGGTGGGTAAGATTCATTAATGCTCCTTTTGACAGAGGTGCGGCTTCACATACTGATGTGGGTGTCCCCTGGCATCGCTCAATAGTGCTTATAAGCGTCGTCAGGCGAGAGACTGCGAATATACTGGTCACACTCGTCCCACTCCCTCGCAAATCTTTCCTGAAGCTCCTCCAGATCTAACAGCCACCCTTGGATATTGAGTCTTTCGTTGTCGGGATTAATGCTTACAGGTGTCTCATTACATTCTTCAACAAAGGATTCTGGTCTAGACTCCGTACAAACCATAGAACGCTGACTGCTACCTGGAAAAGTCTCTTTCTCAGTACACGTTGTGACTGTATTTCCATAAGTTTTTACCTGTTTGCATTGCTTATGAATGCGATAACCTCGACTCAAAGCCTCCCTAGCGCTTTGAATGGATGCCTGCAAGCTCTCTTTTTGACTAGCTAGTCGGGTAATATGAGACTTTTTATTACAAACAAGGTTAGCACGCTCATCTGGAGTCATTTTTCTAAAATCCTGCACTGTCGTGCACCCTATTAACCCGGCGATCAACACAATGAGTGCAAATAAAGAGCGCAATTTCGGCTTAAGAAACATGGCTTAATTCCCATCGCTTATCAATGAATTTCAGTATATACCCAAGACACTTCAAAATGCGTAGTTTATAGCAAAGCGGATTTAGCCAGATGAAGTTTTCTGAGCCGAGTAATAGTCAATACTATTGCGAGGCGAGCTGCAGATGGCTAAATTCGGGCAGCTAGAAACAGGTATTTTGGAGTATCTTGGGTATATAGCCAAGATACTTCAACAACACAGTATACAAGCAAATGAGGAACAGTATATTTTAAAAAATCTATTCGGCCATAATGGCAAGCACAGCCTGTGGGTAACACCCTATTAAAAAAGAATGCATTTGACTTGCGTCAGAATAAAGATGCACCCACCCAAAGCAAATAAAAAAGAGATAGAAAGATGAACATTAAGTTGACTTTGTAAGAAGGATAAAATTTATAAGTGGTGCCCGGAGCCGGAATCGAACCGGCACGGAGGTTCAAATCTCCGAGGGATTTTAAGTCCCTTGTGTCTACCTATTCCACCACCCGGGCTAACGGATGTGCTTATATTCATCGCAGTTGCTTTATATCTGCTGTGACTATTTAAGCTGTCTTGAACTTACTCAACTTTGGAGGCTGGGACCGGAATCGAACCGGTATACACGGCTTTGCAGGCCGCTACATCACCATTCTGCCACCCAGCCGTGTGCCTCATATTAGCGTCCATCTAACACCTCGGACCGAGGGCAGCATATCATTCGAACGACTATGCACGCTTTTTATATAAAACCCAACTATAAGCTGGGTTTTACGAATTTGGAGCGGGAAACGAGGATCGAACTCGCGACCCCAACCTTGGCAAGGTTGTGCTCTACCGCTGAGCTATTCCCGCAAAATCTGGGTGAATTTTACGCTATCTAGGATTAATGTCAATACACCATTTGTACTTTTTACAAGGCCGCGCGTTTTATCGCGGGCCAAGCAAACACAAAATACCGAATCATAGACCACAACGTCAAGCCTAATGCGATATATAATAAAATGTATCCAATCATTGCCCAAAAAATGCCTACATTTGCATTTGGTTGGCTAATCAGTATGACTAAGGCTAAGCCCTGAAAAACTGTTTTTATTTTGCCTACATTATCTACCGCAACCAAATCACTACGCCCGAGACGCGCCATCCACTCCCGTAAACTCGAGATAATAATCTCTCGACTAATGATGAGCACAGTGGGAATCGTGTAATATACATGATGGTGCTCGGTTAACACTACAATCAATCCCGATGCTACTAATAACTTATCCGCCACGGGATCCAAGAAGGCGCCCAACGGTGTTGTTTGAGCTAACTTTCTAGCCAAAAAACCATCTAGCCAATCAGTAAAATAAGCAAACATAAATAAAATCAATGCCAACAAGCGCCATCCTAGACCAGGCATAAAAAAACTGACGACAAAGGCTGGAATCAGCATAAAGCGCAAGAGAGTGAGCAAGTTTGGGATGGTCTGCCACATGCTAATTCTTCACTGTTGATGGACGGAATTTGCTTATACATTAATTGACTTTAGTGCTTATGTAAAGCCTGAAAGATTAATCTGGCTAAATTAGGCCCAATTCCAGGCACTTTAGACACAGACTCCTCACTGGCCTGAATGAGCGCTGCCAGCCCCCCAAAGTAATTCAACAGGGCGTGTTGTTTCTTCGGACCCACACCTGGAATACCGTCTAAAGGCGAACTTTGTTGCATTTTTCGAGTTTTACTACGCTGATGCTTCATGGCAAAGCGATGAGACTCATCTCGAATCTGCTGGAGCACATGACGTGCAGGATGATAGGGAGGAATATCAATTACCGAAAGGCCTGCTTCAGACAAATACCAAATTGTTTCTAGACCTGCACGTCTTGCTGGACCTTTCGCTAATCCAATCAAAGGAATGTCTTCCAGTCCAGTAGAGAGCAACGCCTCTTTAGCGCTTGATAATTGCCCTTTGCCCCCATCAATCACAATCAGATCAGGTCGCTCTAACTCTTGATTTTGGATTTTACATGCGATGCGCGTCACTGTTTCTTGCATCGCTGCGTAATCATCTCCTTTAGTCAGATTTTCAATTTTGCATAAGCGATAATTTTTTTTATCTGGACCTTCGTGATTAAATGCAACACAGGAGCCATAAGTCGCTTGTCCCTGTAAGTGGCTAATATCAAAACAAATCATGCGCGCAATTTGAGGCAGCCCTATTAACACAGCTAGCGCTTCTAAGCGATCTTGGGCTTGCGTATGGCGACTTATGCGTGAGTGCAGTGCCTGCATAGCATTATTTTCTGCCATCAATAACCACTTTGCGCGCTCTGCTTTCACTTGGCTTTTTAACAACACAGCTCTCTGGGATTTTTGTTGTATAGCCTGCTGCCAAGCCGACCAGTCCTCACCCATAAGGGGTAAAATGATTTCATCTGGCCAAGCATCACGCTGTACCTCTTCCAGATAATATTGCCGCATAAACGCTTCTAAAATGTCTATAGGCAATACATCGGAGGGAACACTCAAGTAGACAGGCTTTCCGCCTAATAAGCGCCCCTGTCGAATCATCAGCAAATAAACACACGCCCACTTCCCTTGGTAAGCGAGAGACAAGACATCTAGATCTCCCTTACCGGTGATAATGACTTGATTTGCTTGCAACTGTCGCAAATGCGTAATCTGATCGCGTAATAATGCGGCCTGTTCAAAGGCTTGTGCTACTGATGCCGCCTGCATTGCAGCCAATAACTGCTCGAGGACTTTACTGTTTTTTCCCTGCAAAAATAACTTCGCGTTACTGACTTGTTGCTGATAAGCCTCCGGAGTAACGTATGCCACACAAGGCGCTGTGCAACGTTTGATTTGATATTGTAAACATGGGCGTTGTCGATGTTTAAAAAAGCTATCTTGGCAGGGGCGAATTTGAAACAGTTTTTGGACGAGCTCTAGTGTGGTTCTAACCGCTGCTGCATTGGGATAAGGACCAAACACAGCGCCTTTTTTTTTAGACAGACCACGCTCATAAGAAATTCGGGGATAATCTGCATGATCCGAAATGAACAAATAGGGATAACTCTTATCATCACGTAGATCAACATTGAATTTTGGCGAGAGTGTTTTAATGCTATTGCATTCTAACAGTAAAGCTTCAGTTTCAGTGGTTGTCAAAATAACTTGGACATCATCGACTTTAGCAATCCAAGCTAATATCCTTTGTTCTTTGTTGACTGCAAAATATTGACTAACACGTTTTTTAAGATTTTTTGCTTTGCCAACATACAGCAATAGACCATGAGAGTCATACATCAGATAGATGCCGGGAGAAGTTGGCAAAGTCTCCGGATTAAAAGACATACTCATCACAAATTAAGCTGTTTCAACGTTATCCAAAATACCATGACGTAACGCTAAGTGTGTTAATTCAACATCACTATTAACGTGCAGTTTGTCAAAGATGCGATATCGATAACTGTTGACTGTCTTTGGGCTTAGGCATAATTTATCCGAGATGTCTTGCACTTTTTGGCCCGATGTAATCATCAGTAACACTTGCATTTCCCTCTCAGATAAGACATCGAAGGGTGATTGCCCTTCATCAGACAAATGTTTTAAAGCTAATTGCTGTGCAACTTCTGGGCTAATGTAGCGCTGGCCCGCATGCACTGTATGAATGGCTTGAATCATTTCTTCTAGATCAGAACCTTTAGTCAAATACCCTGCTGCGCCTGCTTGCAATAATTTAGACGGGAAAGGCTCTTCATCACAAACAGTTAATGCGATTACTTTTGTCTCAGGATGTGCGCGAACTAACTTGCGGGTTGCTTCGAGCCCGCCAATGCCCGGCATGCGTACATCCATTAAAACAACATGTGGTTTTTTTTCACGTACTAAACGTACAGCATCTTCACCACAAGTTGCTTCGCCGATCACTTTGAGTCCGGCCACGGTACCAAGTAAGCTTTTTATACCAGCACGGACCAAATCATGATCGTCTACCAGAACTATAGTAATTGACAAACTGTATGCTCCATCGGAAATTAATATCAAAGCATAGCGCATAGGCCCCCTTTTGCCAATAGCTACGTTTTCTTACTTAAGTCTGGATTCCTCTTTTGGGGACATGCAATGTCTTAGTGGCGAGGGAAATACGCGCAATGCATTTGAATGTGACGCTTGCATAGGGCTCCTAAACTTTATACAATTGCTGGCTTGGAGAGGTGGCTGAGCGGTCGAAAGCGGCGGTCTTGAAAACCGTTGAGGGGGTGACCCCTCCCAGGGTTCGAATCCCTGCCTCTCCGCCAATAAAAAAACACCCCATTTTTGGGTTTTTTTTTTATTGGCTGCAGGGATGAGAACCCGCTCTATCAAAGGGTTCGCTAAAATGCCATAGGCATTTTACGACGTGCGCAGCACGCCCCAGCGGGGTGAGGAATAACCCCTAGGTTATTCCGAGTCAATCCCTGCCTCTCCGCCAATAAAAAAACACCCCATTTTTGGGTTTTTTTTTATTGGCTGCAGGGATGAGAGCCCGCTGTATCAAAGGGTTCGTTAAAATGCCGTAGACATTTTACGACGTGCGCAGCACGCCCCAGTGGGGTGAGGAATAACCCTTAGGTTGCTCCGAATCAATCGCGCTCTCCGGCAGTAAGAAAATAGGCGATCTCTTATTTTTTTACTTCAGGGGGTACAGCAAAAAGTCATTCAACTAATTTTAACTCGAAAATCAATGCTTTGTTGAGCTGAGCGCCCCGCACCAATCGAGCGCGTTTCGACGACGCATTAACCTCAAAAGGCAACCGAAGAGAGCATTTTATGAGCTTAGCCCCAGAAAATATTGTTGTTATTGGATGCGCGGGAGCAATTGGTGGTGCGTTCGTCAAACTTTTATCCAGCACCTACCCGAGCGCTAGTGTTAGTGCGTTCTCAAGACAAAAACCTACACACGCGATCCCTCGTGTTGCCTACCACTCCATTGACTACACCAATGAGTCCTCCCTTGAAAAAGCGTCTCAAGAGGCAGTGAGCGATAAACCACTTGATCTTGTGATTGTAGCCACTGGGGTATTGCATCATGGCGAAACTCTACCTGAAAAATCTTTAAAGGAGCTATCTGTAGAAAAGTTTCACTATTTATTCGAAGCTAACACGATTACACCGGCCTTAATAGCAAAACACTTCCTGCCAAAACTAAACAAAGAGCAACCTTCTAGATTTGCCGCTTTATCTGCTCGTGTTGGCAGCATATCCGATAATGAGCTTGGTGGTTGGTACGCATACCGCGCCTCCAAAGCAGCCCTGAACATGATTATCAAAAATGCCGCGATTGAGATTGCTAGAAGTAATAAACAGGCAATCATCGTTGGCCTGCATCCGGGCACGGTGGATAGCGATTTATCCAAACCCTTTCAGGGTGGTATACCAGTGGACAAACTTTTTACGCCTGATTATTCTGCCGAGCAGCTTCTGCGAGTTTTGGGTAATCTTACAACAAAAGACAGTGGAAAATGTTTTGCTTGGGATGGCAAAGAAGTACTACCCTGAGCCCTCCCCCTTGTGCAATATCCATGCAATCACGGGCATGGTAGCGTGTGACAAAGCCGCTTTTGCTGTGGTAATGTCGCAATATGAGCCAGCAGCAATAACTACCCCAGAAAATCTTAAACGACCGGAGCAGCGTTAAATCCAGTATGCCTCAGACCACAGGCCGCTGGTATACTCAAACTCATTTGCTTTTAGACTAGGCGTTGCGCCGTGAGCAACCGGAACGTACTGTAATACTTGCGGATTGCGAGCTGGCGAAAACAACACAGTATAAAAGCAAATGAGTTTGAGTATGGAACAAAAGCGATTAGGCAAGGAGAATGCCCTCTATGACAACCCTGTGTGTAATACTAGGCGACCAACTCTCCCAGTCTATTGCCAGTCTAAAAGGCTACGACTCCAGCAAAGACATCGTTCTTCTCTGTGAGGTCTGCGAGGAGGCTACCTATGTTAGACATCACAAAAAGAAAATTGCTTTTCTGTTTTCTGCCATGCGCCACTTTGCCAAATCATTGGAAAACAATGGCTTTACGGTTAAATATACTAAGCTTGATGATCCAGATAATGCAGGCTCGTTTAAGGGGGAGGTCGAACGCGCCATTAAAAACCATGCGATCAAACATATTGTGATCACTCACCCTGGCGAGTACCGCGTGCTAGCCGATATCAACAGTTGGGAGTCTCATTTTGGAATTCCCGTTGAGATCAGAGCCGATGATCGTTTTCTCTGCTCTCCAGAAGAGTTTTCAAATTGGGCAAAAAATCGCAAGCAATGTCGCATGGAATATTTTTATCGGGAAATGCGCAAGAAATATTCAATCCTGATGGAATCAGGTGAGCCAATTGGTGGTCATTGGAATTACGATGCTGAAAATCGTAAGCCCGCCAAAGCAGGACTGGAAGTCCCGCCACCTTACGCAAATCCGCTTGATCGCGTCACACAGGAGGTGATGACACTGTGTGCGGAGCGCTTTCAGGATCATTTTGGTGATCTGGAGCCGTTTTATTTTGCTGTCACACGTGAGCAGGCCCTAGAGGCACTAGAGGTATTCATTGAACAAAGACTGAGTCACTTTGGGGATTATCAGGATGCCATGCTCGAAAGTGAGCCATGGATGTATCACGCGCATATCAGTTTTTACCTAAATTGTGGTTTATTGCTACCCCTAGAGTGTGCTCAAGCTGCGGAAAAAGCCTATCATCAGAAAAAAGCTCCACTCAATGCCGTTGAAGGCTTTATTCGCCAGATTATCGGTTGGCGCGAATACGTAAGGGGTATTTATTGGTTGAAAATGCCAGCATATGCAAAACTAAACTTTTTCGAATGCAATAAAAACCTGCCTGATTTTTATTGGACGGCAAATACTCAGATGAACTGCCTACGCCAATGCGTTTCAGAGACTAAGAAAAACGCCTATGCACATCATATCCAGCGCTTGATGGTGCTGGGTAACTTTGCTTTAATCGCTGGTATCGATCCCGCTCAGGTGAATGAATGGTTCCTAATCGTTTACGCTGATGCATATGAATGGGTAGAACTTCCGAATGTATCTGGCATGATTTTATTTGCTGATGGCGGCTATCTAGCAAGCAAGCCCTATGCTGCTGGCGGCAGCTACATCAACAAGATGTCGGACTATTGCAAAAACTGCCGTTATAAAGTAGCTCAAAAAAATGGGGATGCTGCTTGCCCATTCAACTATTTATACTGGGATTTCCTAGCCCGTAATCGAGAAAAACTTGAAAGCAACCACCGGATCGGCATGATGTATAAGACGTTTGACAGAATGAGTAACGATAAGAAAAAAGCGATTGAAGCAGATAGCAAAAAGTTTTTGGACAGTCTGATATGAAAAATAAAGATAAATTTTTAGAAAAAAATCTAGCAATCCATCTCAAATCAAGAAATAATCTGATAACAGTATTTTACGATGGGAAATGTGGTTTATGCTCGAAAGAAATTAATCACTATCGCAGAATAGCACCCAGCGGCCTCTTCGATTGGCAAGATATTACAGAGTCTCCAGATGCGCTTCATGCAGAAGGCATCAACTTATCGGAGGGCTTAAAAATTCTACATGCCAAAAACATTGATGGCAGTTTGGCCATTGGTGTAGATGCCTTTATACTGATTTGGCAGCAGTTAGCACGTTGGCGATTATTGGCTATTTTTGTATCGCTGCCAGTTGTGCGTCAATTCGCGGATTATGCATACAGAAAATTTGCCGAATGGCGCTTCAAGCGATTAAAGCATTGCCAGATAGCGGCGAAAAAAGATTCTTTGTCCTGACCTTGATAGAGATGTGAATCTCGATGCAGAAATCACCAATGGAGAAAAAATATCATGAGGAAAATATGGATTATGATTGCAGCAACTATCGGAATTATTCTTATCGGCGGCATATTAGTAGGGCCTGTTATGAGTGACGTAGAAATACCAAGTTATCAGATCATCCGAGCTGAGAAAAATATAGAAATTAGGCGCTATCAGCCGATGATTATTGCTGAAGTAGAAATGACCGGGCCGCGTACTGAGGCTATTGGAGATGGCTTTCGTCTGCTGGCCGATTACATTTTTGGAAATAATACTGTGAGGCAGAATATTGCTATGACAGCGCCGGTGCAGCAACAGGAAAGCACAAAGATTGCGATGACAGCACCTGTACAGCAACAATCCACCGGTGGTTCGTGGAAAGTAAGCTTCGTCATGCCTTCGAAGTACACGCTGGATAGCCTGCCCAAACCCAATAATGAGCGCGTAATACTCAAACAAGTTTCCGCGAAACAATTTGCCGTGATTCGATTTTCTGGAACAAGCTCCGATGAAAATGTCACAGAGCATGAAAAGCAGCTCCTGGAGTATGTGAAAGCGAATGATATGCGGGTAACCGGCTCTCCGCAGTATGCTTTTTACAATCCACCATGGACCATTCCTCCCCTGCGGCGAAACGAAGTAATGATTGAGATTGAACAATAATCGTGTAGTTTCAACCAATCTAAAAAGCTACCTGACTTCATAATATGACAACCAAAACACCCGATCGCAAGCTCACTCCAGCCGCCACCTAAAAAAACAGTTGGGGCGGCTCGTAACGCAAGCGCCCGCTGTGGTCTTTTGTATCGATCTCGGGTGTGGTTTCAACTATTTTTTGGTACAATACGCTATAATATAGTTAGAGCAGACTTTAGTGTCAGGAGGCTTACAGTGAACCAATATAGTGCAGTGCAAAGACATAGCGAGACTTCTATCCTTGCAACCAACAAAGTCATTCGAAACACCTATTTGTTTCTAGGTTTGACCTTGGCATTCAGTGCCATCATGGCGGGTGTATCCATGGCGCAAAACGCGGCACCGATGAATGTCTTTTTCCAACTCATCGTCATGATGGGGCTTTTGTTCTCAATACAGGCAACGCAAAACTCCCCAATGGGTATTGTGTTAACCTTTGTGTTCACAGGTTTCATGGGATACACCCTGGGACCCTTGTTAAATTACTTCTTACATTTTGTGCCTAAAGGGCAAGAAATCATTCTCAGCGCCTTGGGTGGTACTGCCATGATTTTCTTTGGAGCCTCTGGCTATGCCATGACAACTCGACAAAATTTTAACTATCTCTTTGCTTTCTTGAGCATCGGGATCACTGTGACTTTTGTGATGAGCTTGTTAAATGCATTCCTGTTCCAGATGCCTATCTTGTCTTTGGGTATCAGCTGTGCACTTTTGTTGATTAATACTGGCTTTATCTTGTTTGAAACCAGCCAGATCATCAACGGTGGACAAAGAAACTATGTGCTTGCAACGCTTTCTATTTACCTCAGCTTGTACAATATCTTTATCTCTCTGTTACAGATTTTAAGTGCTTTTACCAATAATAGAGACTAAAAAACTCAGTGTAGAGGCCGGTCTTAAGTGCCGGCCCTATTTATTAAATACTAGATCTCATAATGCTTAGCGAGCATGATAGTCGGAAAAAAAATGAAGTTCGCCTTCTTGTTAGAAAGTTCCCCATTTGACTCATCCAAGCTCTATGGTGCTTATCAAGAAGCACGTGAGGCGCTGCTTAGTGGCCATACAATCTTAGTCGTTTTTTTGCGCGGCAATGCGGTACTTTTAGCCAATCCACACTTGGCCCCCCCAGGAGATGAGGTGAATGTCAGCAGATTGTGGCAAGATTTAGAACGGCAATATCATTTTCCACTCATCGCATGTATCACGTCTTGTCGGCGTCGTGGCATCAGTGGCACTCCACCTAGTTTTCGTATTGCAGGGCTTGCACACTGGTTTAACCTGAGCGAAGCAGCAGAAAAAATAATACAGGCATAAATAGATGCGTACTTTAATTTGTATTACTACTGCACCTACCGAGGGCATTGTGGATGTTGAGTTGGCAGAATTTCTATTGGCGTATAATGCCTATCAATCTCCAGCCAGCATTGTCTTCATTGAAGCAGGTTTAGCCTACTTAAATCCAAATACAGCCAGCAAAACCCCAGGCCCTGCGCCGCATCAAATACTGTCAGCACTCTGTTATGGAGACAATAAACTTTACGCTATACAAAAACAAAACATTGATTTTACTCCCTGTGTAACTCTACTCTGGATCGATGAGTCAGCGTTTGCTCAATTAAAAGCAACACATCCTCATTGTTTGATCTATTAACCTCAGGCCTACTCTGATGACAACTTTCCAAACGGATGAAAACGGTTATCTGATCAATGCACAGACCTGGCAGCCTTTGTTTGCTGAGCAAGTTGCGCAAACCCAAGGTATTGTGCTCACTGACAAGCACTGGAGCATCATTGCCTTTGCACGCGAGTTTTATCAGGCACACGGGTTTTCACCCGCTATCAAAATGCTGCTATTAGCACTCCGAAAAGCACAGGATCCAACCATCAATAGTATCGTCTTACAACATTTATTTGCTCATAAGCCAGCCCTAATGATTAGCAAGCTAGCCGGTCTGCCCAAACCTAAGGACTGTGTTTAAATCATGCTCATTGATCTCTCCCCCTTAAAACACAAAAATTTCCGCCACCTATTTTTGGGGCAAACTATTGCATCTTTTGGTAGTCAAATGACAGCAGTGGTCATCCCCTTTCAGGTCTATTCCTTAACGAACTCTGTTTTTTATACGGGGCTTGTGAGTGGCGTCGAATTCATCAGTATCTTGTTCAGCAGTCTGCTTGGCGGTGTATTTGCCGATAGATTTGATAAAAGAAAAATTTTAATCATTTCCGAATTACTCCTGGTCTTCATTCCTGCACTATTAGCAGTCAATGCAGCACAGACAACTCCGCATATCAGTATTATCTTTGCTTTAGCAGCCATCAGCTCTTTTCTGATCGGGTTACATCGCCCCTCCTTGGAGGCGCTGACACCCAGATTAGTACCACCAGAAGACATTCCTAAGGTGAGTGCGTTAGCACCCATGAGACAGATCTTAACAACTATTTTAAGTCCTATGCTCGGTGGATTTTTGATGGTGTACTGGGGGGCCTCTGCAACCTACCTAATCAACTCAGCCACCTTTTTAATTTCTTTGTTATTTCTACTGGCAATCACAGGCGCCTTTAAAGCAAAACCTGAGGTCGATATTGATCAATTGTCCGTTCTAAAATCCATTGGTCAAGGTTATACCTACTTGAAAGGACGTAAGGACATTTTGGGTAGCTATATCACAGATTTTATTGCCATGGTTTTTTGTAATCCCATGGTGTTATTTCCTGCTTTAGCCGCTTCTTTCCAAAAAATAGAATCCATAGGCACATTGTATGCCCTGCCTTCTATAGGCGCCTTATGCATGACTCTCTTTTCTCGCTGGACACTGAATACAAATTATTATGGTCGTTGGATCATCGCATCAGCCTCACTCTGGGCGCTCTCTATGGTATTCGTAGGTCTGGCTGGTAGTTTTTGGATGATCTTAATTGCGCTCTTTTTTGCAGGATACTTTGATATGGTCAGTGGTGTGTTCCGCATCACCCTCTGGAATCAAACCATCCCAGAAAATGTACGGGGACGCCTGGCAGGATTTGAGATGCTCAGCTACTCCAGCGGCCCGTTGCTTGGTAATGCCTTGCTCGGGGTTCTCGCAGACAGTATTGGAATCCAAAAAGCACTACTGATAGGTAGCCTTGTCAGTCTCGGCGGTGTAACGCTCATGAATCTGCTATTACGTGATTTGTGGAATTTTCAAATCAAACAACATCAGACGTAACTTCCCATTTACGTCATCCTGAGCGCGTCTTTTTGCGTGAAGGAATCTCCCCTGGCAGTGGCACCATCTCTAACATAGTAAGCGTTCAAGTGATATCCAGCAGTGCCCCGCAGGCCTACCTTCGCATCTTTGCTACTTCCCTCGCAAAAGCCACCCAGAGTCTATCAAAGTTCCTTGCCCACAAACCCCGTGGGCGGGGAAGCAGGGGACGAAAGCCAGGTGAGGCTGCATGCTCGGTCACGCAAAGATCCTCGTGTCTGCTCCTTGGGTTCCTTGGGTCCGTTGATACTGCTTGAACGCTCACATTGTTTAAGCGTCTAATAAAATCTTCTTTTTCCCACCCATATAACGCTGCAATGCTGCCGGTATGCTAATGCTACGATCAGCATTTTGATAGTTTTCCATGACTGCAATCAAACACCGACCCACGGCAACGCCTGAGCCATTTAAAGTATGCACCAAACGTGGTTTTTTGGTTTCTGGATCACGATAGCGTGCTTGCATACGTCGCGCTTGAAAATCTTCACAATTACTGCAAGAAGAAATCTCACGATATTGCTTTTGGCCCGGTAACCATACTTCTAGATCATAGGTCTTGGTTGCACCGAACCCCATATCGCCCGTGCACAATAAAGAGCGTCTAAAAGGTAATTCGAGCTTCTTTAAAATATTTTCAGCGTGCGATGTCATTTCTTCGTGGGCCGCATAAGAATGCTGTGGCTCAACAATCTGCACTAATTCAACTTTATCAAATTGATGCTGTCTAAACATACCCCGCATATCTTTACCATAACTGCCTGCTTCACTACGAAAACAAGGCGTATGAGCAGTTAACTTTAGGGGAAGTTTATCAGCCTCTAAAATCATATCTCGGACCGTATTCGTTAGTGGCACTTCTGCAGTCGGAATCAATGTCCAGTCACGATCGCCTAATAAGCTAAATTGATCTTCAGCAAACTTAGGTAATTGCCCTGTCCCATACAAGCAATGATTTGCGACAATATAAGGCACGTAATATTCTAAATACCCATGCTCCTCTGTATGCGTATCTAACATAAACTGCGCCAAAGCCCGATGTAGTTGTGCGAGTTCACGTTTCAAAATAGAAAAACGCGAACCCGTTAATTTGGTAGCAAGCTCACAATCCAACTGCCCGCTGTCTTCACCCAATGTTGCATGATCAACGACTTCAAAGGCATAAGATTTCTGCTCACCCCAAGTTGATACCACTCTATTGTCTGTCTCACTTTTTCCAATGGGTACGGACTCATGCGGTAAATTCGGAATTAAAGCCAATAGATGCTCTTGCTGAGATAAAAGTGCAGCTAATTTCTTTTCAGCTTGATCGAGCGCATCTCCCATCGCTTTGACTTGATTCATCAGCTCAGAGGTATCCTCCCCCTTTGCTTTGGCTTGCCCAATTTTTTTAGAAAAATCATTGCGCTTATTCTGCAGATCTTGGGCCTCTACCTGCACTTGTTTGCGCTGCTGCTCCAAATGAGTAAATTCGGCTTCTGGCAGTTGATAACCTCTTGTTGCTAAACGTTTTGCAACAGCCTCTGTATTTTCTCTTAATAATTTAGGATCTAACATGTGTGTACTCTTCTACCATCATCAATGAAATATACTCTACTCGATTTGATTTAAGGCGTTGTTGTCATCGTCAGCTCGCCATCCTCAAGTACTAGCACGTACGCTCTGGTTGCTGGCGACTCGACGCCTAGCCTAAAGCCAAATGGCTTTGACTATAAGCAACGCTCATTCTTTGTTCAACATTTGGCCTCAGCTCTCAAATATTTTAATTTCTCACTAATCTGTTTCTCTAACCCTCGATCAGTGGGCTGGTAAAAAATTTTATCTGACATCTTATCTGGAAAATACCGCTGCCCCTTACTGAATCCCTGCGGCTCATCGTGATCGTAACGATAGTCTTTGCCTTTCTCTAAATTTTTCATTAATTGCGTAGGGGCATTACATAGGTGATTCGGTACAGGTAAATTTCCATACTGCTTAGCAGCTTTTTTTGCTTCCGAAAACGCCATGTAAACCGCATTACTTTTAGGTGCAACTGCCAAATACACGACAGCTTGTGCAAGCGCCAGCTCCCCTTCCGGGGAGCCTAAGCGCTCATACGTATCAAATGCTTCTCTGGCTAACGTGAGGCCTTTGGGATCTGCATTACCAATGTCCTCACTGGCCATCCGCAAAATGCGTCTACCAATGTATCTCGGATCACAGCCATTTTCTAACATCACAGCCAACCAATACAAAGCGGCATCTGGATTTGAGCCTCTGACTGATTTGTGTAATGCTGAAATCTGATCGTAAAAAATATCACCTTGTTTATCAAAGCGTAATACTTTTTTACCTAAGGTCTGCTCTAATACCGTCGCTGTGATGAGGGATTGCTGATGCGCTTGTAACCAACCAACCACCAGATCTAAGGCAGTCAAGGCTTTGCGGGCATCACCATCTGCATAGTGCACTAATTGCATTAAAACAGTTTCATTTTCGTAGATTAATTGCCGCTCACTCAACGGCGGCTTGACAAGGGCCTCAGTCAACAGTTGTTTCAGATCATCAGCTGTTAATGACTGAAAGACATATACTTGCATACGAGACAGTAATGCATTATTCAGATAGAACGAAGGATTTTCAGTGGTTGCACCCACTAAAATGATAGTACCCTGCTCTACATCTAATAATAATGCATCTTGTTGCGCTTTATTAAAACGATGTATTTCGTCTAAAAATAACACAATAGGCTGAGCCGTTTCTTTGGCCTGCTCGATAACCTGACGGACCGCTTTGACACCATCACTCACCGCACTTAAGGCCACAAATTCAGCGTCAGCTTCCTTTGCGATCAAATGCGCTAAGGTTGTTTTACCTGTACCTGGAGGCCCCCAGAATAACATGGCATGCCAACGTTTGGTGGCGAATGCTTGCCCGAGCGGCTTTCCCTTTGCTAATAAATGCCTTTGGCCGATAAAATCAGCCAAAGATTGTGGTCTTAATTGATACGGCAAGGGCTTATTTTGCGGCAATCACATCCACTCCTTTGGGAGGTGTAAATTTAAAATCACTACGCTTGAGTTGGATGTTTTTATTGCGATTTAAAAAGGTCAAACGACTTTGCTGATTGAGATTGTCAGTCATTTCAATCGCAATCAAATCACCTTTTTTAAATATAAATTGTAATTTTCTGAATGGCGTCTCTTCTGCCGTTGCAATCAAATCAAAGCACTCTTCGTCACAGGAGGCTAGCTGCACTTCATAATTTTTCAATGCTGTAGGATCGCCGGTCAGCAATTGAGCTGGTGTGTCTTGTAGACTTTGACTGGCATGAAATTGAGTAATTTGTGAAAAATCCAGATCATAAGACCAAATATAGGTCCCATCATTCACGATTTGCTGACGATATGGATTTTCAACACGCCAATCAAAATACGTAGGCTGTAATACATTCAAATGCCCTTGGCTACGCTCTAATAACTTTCCATCGCTGTCAGAAATTTCTTGCTCAAAGTCCGCGCTAAATTGTGAGGTCTTTAGTAAAGACAATAACGCAGTTTTATTGTCAGGAGCGGCTTGTGCTAACGAGGTACCCAATACAAGGGTAAAAAGAATTTTTTTGAGAAGGGACAGCATAATAACTCCTAATTTTTATTATTCTTGGGGTGGCGGTGCTAATACTTCACGGGTACCATTCGACTGCATTGCAGAAACAATCCCATCTGATTCCATTTGCTCGATGAGACGTGCTGCACGATTATAGCCAATTTTTAAACGCCGTTGAATATGAGAAATCGTTGGGCGACGAGATTCAACGACAATAGCAATCGCTTGATCATATAAGACATCCAACTCTTCCCCGCCCCCCTCATCAGAAAAAGCGCTGAAGCTTCCGGGTTGAATGGCTTGCGTAATGGATTCGATGTAGTCCGGTTTGCCTTGTTTGCGTACTTCAGCAACCACTTTATGTACTTCTTCGTCACTAACAAATGCCCCATGCACACGAGTAGGCAACCCCACGCCTGGAGGTAAATACAACATATCCCCATGCCCTAATAATTGCTCTGCACCAGATTGATCTAAGATGGTTCTGGAGTCAATCTTAGAGGAAACTTGGAAAGCAATACGTGTTGGAATATTGGCTTTAATTAAACCGGTAATCACATCCACAGAGGGCCGCTGTGTGGCTAAAATCAAATGAATACCAGCAGCCCGTGCTTTTTGCGCAATTCTTGCAATTAACTCTTCAACCTTCTTCCCTACTACCATCATCATGTCAGCAAATTCGTCGATTAGAACCACGATATAGGGTAACTGGCTTAAGAAAGGTGCTGGCTCATTGGAGTTAGCAGCGGGCACCCAGAGTGGATCCACGATGGGCATGTCTTGCTTTTCAGCAGCAACTACCTTTTGATTATAGCCTTTTAGGTTACGGACTCCTAACGCGGCCATGAGTTGATAGCGACGCTCCATCTCAGCCACACACCAGCGTAAAGAGTTACTAGCATCTTTCATGTCTGTGACTACAGGCGTTAACAAATGTGGAATATTGTCATAGACAGACAACTCTAGCATTTTGGGATCAATCAAAATTAATCTGACCTCTTCCGGCGTGGCCTTATACAAAATGCTCAACAACATTGCATTTAAACCGACGGACTTACCTGCACCAGTAGTTCCTGCCACCAACAAATGCGGCATCTTGGTTAAATCCGCAACAACGACATTGCCAGCAATGTCTTTACCTAAACCGAGTGTCAAAGGCGAGGTTTGTTTTTGATACGCCTCGTCTTCAAAAATGTCTTTTAAGCGTACAATTTCACGATGTGCGTTAGGAATTTCTAAACCTACCACTGACTTACCAGGGATAACCTCTACGACTCGGACACTGACCACAGATAGCGAGCGTGCTAAATCTTTCGCCAGATTGCTAATGCGGCTGACCTTGACGCCTGCAGCTAGCTCCATTTCAAAGCGGGTTATCACAGGCCCTGGGCTGACTGCCACAACCTGCACCTCTACGCCAAATTCGCCTAGCCGTTGCTCAACTAAACGTGAGAGTGCTTCTAGTTGTTGTTTAGAATATCCAATTGCACCCACTGCTTCTGCGTTTTCTAATAAATTTAATGAAGGTGCAGTGATAGGGCCTTCTGCTTTAAAGACGGGTGGCATGGCAGTTTTAGGCTCTGCTTTTGGGGTGGGGGGTTGCGTGACAATCAAATCCGCCTTAGGCATGATTTTTTTCACAATTGGCGTCATGATCACAGGCTCTTGCTGCATTTTGTTTTTTTGAGACCCAGCAGGTAGCACGGGATCGAGTGTATCCCCAAAGGTTTGAGCCAGTTTAGAGGAGGTGGTCTGAGGAGGCTCGGCTGAAGGGGATTGTTTGGATTGTGCACGTTGAGCTTTAAAATTCAGCCAAGCTTGCTTAATACCATGCGCTAAGGCGCTTTCTACTTGTGTCCAAGTTGCTTTCAAGCCTACAAAGCAATGATCACATGCCCATAGCCCATAATGACCAATCTTATCCATGACACGAATCCAAGAAACCCCTGTAAACCAGGTCATGCCAATCAAGGTAAGTGCCAACAAAACCACTGTGGCACCTAAGCTATTACAGTAAGCGACTAACCAGGATTGTAAAAAATTACCAATGACGCCACCGCTATCCATTGGTAAGGGGGTTAGGGCTCTGAGATGTAGGCTCATTAATCCACTGATTGAAAACAGTGCCATGAAGAAGCCGGAGCCTTTCAGCACGCCTAATCCAACAGGATGCTGGGTTTGCTGGCCTTGCTGAGAAAGCAAGTACCCGGAATAGCCTATTCCCACTGGAAAAAGATACGCTACATAGCCGAAGAGCACGTATAGCACATCGGAAAACCAAGCACCGGCTTTACCCCCTAGATTATGTGTAGAAGGGATTTCGGTTTGATATGACCAACCGGGATCATTTTGGCTATAACTGACCAATGCCAAGAGTAAAAATAAAGAAAGGGCGGCAAATAAGATAAAGGAGCCTTCCTTCAGCCTTTTACTGACATGCCCTTCTTTCTCTTTATGAGGTGATAATTTGCTCGCTTGTCTCATTTATTCCTTTCTCTATTTTTCAAAGTACATCCATCACAATAGTTTTAAACAGAGTCTATCGTGCTTGTCTTAGCATGGCATGCGAGTGACTTGAACTCTAACAGGCATGCTGCGTATCATACCAAGAAATCATCGATCAGGAACAGCAGTACCATGACTAACAAACATTGCCGACTACTTATCATTGGCTCGGGCCCTGCGGGTTATACCGCTGCCATTTATGCAGCACGTGCTAATTTAAAACCTGTACTCCTGTCGGGGATGCAGCAAGGCGGCCAATTAATGACCACGACGGATGTCGATAACTGGCCTGGCGATGCCCATGGTCTACAAGGTCCTGCCCTCATGGAGCGCATGTTAACGCATGCTGAATCCGTTGGTACTGAGCTTATTGTAGATCATATTCACAGTGCTTACTTAACAGAAAGGCCATTTCGCTTCATTGGTGAATCCAAAACCACCTATACTGCCGATGCAGTTATTTTAGCCACTGGCGCTACCGCCAAATACTTAGGCTTGCCTTCCGAGGAAAAATTTTTAGGACGCGGTGTTTCAGCATGCGCAACCTGTGATGGTTTTTTCTACAAAAAGAAGCCTGTTGCTGTGGTTGGTGGGGGTAATGTTGCGGTTGAAGAAGCGTTATATTTGTCTAATATCGCCAGCGAGGTGACTTTAATTCACCGTCGAGACACCTTAAAGGCCGAAAAAATCTTAGTACAGCGTTTATTAGAGAAAGCCAAACATGGCAATATCCGCATCATTTGGAACCATACGCTCGATGAGGTCTTAGGGGATGATCGCGGCGTCACAAGCCTACGCTTAAAAAGTACCCAAGATGCCAGTACGCAAAATTTAACCGTTGATGGCGTCTTTATCGCCATTGGCCATACTCCCAATACGGAGTTATTTACAGACCAAATCCACATGCATAATGGCTATATCCAGGTCCAAAGTGGCCTCACAGGCAATGCCACTCAGACCAGTATCCCTGGGGTTTTTGCTGCAGGGGATGTGGCCGATCACATTTATCGCCAAGCGGTTACCTCGGCGGGCACAGGCTGTATGGCCGCTTTAGATGCTGAGCGATACCTAGATGCGCTAGCGCAGCCAGCATGACTCTGATAAAATGCCTACTTTCGATTAATGAGTGAGTGAAAAGTGTCTAAAGACGATCATATTGAATTAGAAGGGACGGTGACTGAGTCCTTGCCCAATACAACATTCCGTGTCCAATTAGACAACGGGCATATTGTAACTGCTCATATTTCTGGAAAAATGCGTAAAAACTACATTCGGATTTTAACGGGCGATAAAGTGACTGTTGAGGTTACGCCGTATGACCTGAGCAAAGGGCGCATTATCTTCAGAAACCGCGATGGCAAAGAAGGCGGTGGTAGAGACGCTACTAACTCCAAAGACAAATAAGCGTTGTGAACTCCAGCTTTGAGGTCTGATGCTACCTCAGTAAAAAGTGTAGGGGCGGCTTCTGAGCCGACCCACTGGCTGGTTTAAACCGCCTTAAATCTTTAGTGCTCATGCACCTCAACGTGAATTTGTCCGTCTTTTTCTGTCACGCTAACGGTACCGCCACCAGCCAGCTTTCCAAATAACAGCTCTTCAGCCAACGGCTTCTTCAGGATATCTTGTATGAGTCGAATCATTGGCCTCGCACCCATGAGTTTATCATAGCCATTTTTAGCGAACCATTTCCGTGCAATTTCATCCACATCCAAGATAACCTCTTTTTCGCCCAAGCGATCGGATAATTCTTGAATAAATTTATCCACCACTTGCGACACAATTTCTGGATACAAGGGTTTGAATTGGATGATGGCATCTAAGCGGTTCCGAAACTCTGGTGTGAACATTTTTTTAATGACTTCCATGGCGTCACTCGAGTGCTCTTGCTCCATAAAGCCCATAGAATTACGTTGTAAACTTTGAGCCCCAGCATTCGTCGTCATGATTAAAATGGTGTGTCTGAAATCAGCAACCCGTCCATTGGTATCCGTCAATGTACCATGATCCATCACTTGCAATAATAGATTAAAGACATCTGGGTGTGCTTTTTCAATTTCATCTAATAACACAATGGAATGCGGTGCTTTTGTAACCGCCTCGGTCAATAAGCCACCGTTATCAAAGCCCACATACCCTGGAGGTGCACCAATCAAACGAGACACCGTATGGGCTTCCATGTATTCAGACATGTCAAAGCGAATCAATTCAATGCCTAATGATTTGGCTAATTGGCGAGTCACTTCTGTTTTACCAACACCCGTTGGTCCCGCCAACAAGAAAGAACCTACTGGTTTGTTTGGATCGCCTAATCCTGAGCGCCCCATCTTCACTGCTGCGCCCAAAGCGCCGATGGCCTCATCTTGGCCAAAGACCATTTGCTTGAGTTCATTTTCCAGATTTTGTAAGAGCTTCTTATCAGAAACGGAAACGGTTTTGGAAGGGACCCTGGCCATTTTAGCCACAATGTGCTCGATTTCCTTGATTCCAATGATTTTTTTACGTTTACTTTCAGGTTGTAAACGTTGATAAGCCCCAGCCTCATCGACGACGTCAATGGCCTTATCCGGCAAGAAACGATCCATGATATAGCGACTGGCTAGCTCAGCAGCCGCCTTTAACGCAACGTTGGTATAACGTACTTGATGGTGTTTTTCGAAGTTTTTCTTTAAGCCATGCAGGATGTGAATGGTTTGCTCTACGGTTGGCTCCGTAATATCTACTTTTTGGAAACGTCTAGCCAGCGCGCGATCTTTTTCAAAGATACCACGATACTCTTGGAATGTGGTTGAACCAATACAACGTAATTCTCCAGTAGCCAACATAGGCTTGATCAAATTCGATGCATCCATAACCCCACCAGAAGCCGCCCCCGCACCAATGATGGTATGGATTTCATCGATGAATAGTATGGCGCCAGACTCTCTTTTAAGATGTTGTAATAAAGCTTTCAGTCTTTTTTCAAAATCACCACGATATTTAGTGCCGGCTAAAAGCGAGCCTAAATCCAAAGAATAAATTGTGCAGTTTTTCAGCACATCAGGCACTACACCATCCACAATCATCTTAGCTAAACCTTCTGCAATGGCTGTTTTACCAACCCCCGCTTCACCGACATAGAGTGGATTGTTTTTGCGACGGCGACAGAGTACTTGAATCGTGCGTTCAATTTCCTCTTCTCTGCCAACCAATGGATCAATGCGACCTTGCAGTGCACTGGCATTCAAATTGTTCGTGTAACTTTCTAATGGACTACGACCCGGCGATTCGCTCATTGGATCTTGTTCAAAACTTTGTGATTGCTCTGGATCTTCCATCTCACGACTATTGTCTACTTTAGAGATACCATGCGAAATGTAATTTACAACATCTAAGCGGGTGATATTTTCTTGCTTCAAAAAGTAGACTGCTTGGCTTTCTTGCTCTGAAAAGATGGCTGCCAAGACATTCGCACCATTAACTTCCTCTTTACCGGCAGACTGCACATGGAAAACAGCACGTTGCAAAACCCGCTGAAATCCTAAGGTGGGTTGCGTTTCCCGATGCGCATCGGAGGGTGGGATGAGTGGTGTCGTCTCATCTACAAAAATTTGTAAATCGTGGCGTAGCCTCTCTAGATTGGCACCACACGCTCTCAGGACATTGGCGGCTGAGGCATTGTCCAGTAAAGCCAATAGCAGGTGCTCAACTGTCATGAACTCATGGCGTTTTTCTCTTGCCTCTTTAAATGCAAGATTTAATGTCATCTCTAGTTCTTTACTCAGCATACGAATCTCCCGATTTTTATTATCATGCGACTTTCATATCGCACTTCAGTGGATGTTGATGCTTGGCTGCACAATAAGTCACCTCTGCAACCTTTGTTTCTGCAATGTCATAGGTATATTCGCCGCACACTGCTTGTCCTTTCGTATGGACTTCTAGCATCAAGCTGGTAGCCTCCTCAAAAGACTTCTCAAAAAAATTCTGTACAACAAAGACAACGAAATCCATCGGCGTATAATCGTCGTTGTATAAGATCACCTTGTATCGATTGGGCTTTTGGGATTCTGACTGACTCCTCGCCTCTACAACCCAATCTACTGACCTATCTACTGAGTGATTTCTTCCCATATTCTAATTTTAGTCAATAAAAAAGAGAGATGTACTTGAACTGCCACCATTCTATATAAAAAAAATCATGAGAAGCTTGACTGAAGCCGCAGATTACGAAAGAGTGAAAGGAGTAATGGTGAAAAACGGATTTTTTACTATTGCTAGGTAACTTGTTTTTTTTTCTAAGGAAGGATTGGATCATGGCGATAGGAAAGGTGAAATGGTTCAACAATGCCAAGGGCTACGGATTCTTGAACGCCAGCAATGTTGATCACGATATTTTTATACATTACTCCTCTATTGAAATGGAAGGTTACAAATATTTGAAAGCAGGTCAGGTTGTTGAATATAACCTGCAAGATGGCCCTAAGGGCTTGCATGCGGTAAACATCAAACCCGTAGAAGATGAGAGCAAGGAAGACAGCTTTGAGACAGAGCAAAGGCAAGAATTCGAGGTCGCTTAACACACATGAGACAAAGCCTGAGGCTTATCTCATGTGTGCAATGATTGAGTCTCCGAATTCTGAGCAGCTGAGTTTGGTAGCACCCGGCATAAGGCGCTCAAAGTCATAAGTGACTGCTTTAGCTAAAATAGCGCCTTCTAAGCCTCGCACCACGTAGTTCGCCGCCTCAGGCCACCCAATGTGGCGAAGCAGCATTTCGGCAGATAAAATCAGTGAGCCAGGATTCACTTTGTTTTGCCCTGCGTATTTAGGTGCTGTTCCGTGTGTTGCCTCAAACAAAGCTATCTTGCTACCCAGATTAGCGCCTGGCGCAATACCAGTGCCACCTACTTGGGCCGCTAATGCGTCGGAGAGATAATCACCATTGAGATTTAATGTTGCGATCACACTGTATTCTTTTGGACGTAATAAAATTTGTTGTAAAAAAGCATCGGCGATCACATCTTTAATCACAATGGGCTTGCCTGTTTTAGGATGCGCGAATTCATACCAAGTGCTGTCCTCGATCGGTGTGGCACCAAATTCTTTTTGAGCCAAGGCATACCCCCAATCTTTAAATGCCCCCTCAGTGTATTTCATGATGTTGCCTTTGTGGACTAACGTCACCGAGTCTTTTTGATGATCAATTGCGTATTGGATGGCGGCACGTATTAAACGCTCAGAGCCTTCTTTAGAAACTGGCTTAATGCCAATCGCACAATGTGCGGAAAAACGGATCTTTGTAATATCCATCTCTTCTTTTAAAAACTGAATGACTCGGTTAGCCTCTGCAGAATCCGCCGGCCACTCAATTCCCGCATAGATATCCTCTGAGTTTTCACGAAAGATGACCATATCGGTATGTTCAGGATTTTTTAATGGGCTGGGTGTGCCTGCAAAATACCGTATGGGTCGCAAGCACACATACAAATCCAACTGCTGGCGCAATGCGACATTCAGCGAACGCATACCACCACTGACAGGTGTCATCAAAGGGCCTTTAATAGCAATGGAAAACTCTTTGATCGCACTTAAGGTCTCGTGGGGTAACCATTGTGCCGGACCATAGACCTGCGTCGCTTTTTCACCAGCATAAATCTCCATCCACTTGATATTGCGCTCACGCTGATACGCTTTGGTGACAGCTGCATTGATGACCTTGCGCATCACCGGCGTGATATCTACTCCCACACCATCTCCCTCAATAAAAGGGATAATGGGATTTTTGGGGACAGTTAAACGCCCTTCTTGATTCACCGTGATACGGCTACCCTCTTCAGGCACCACAATTCTCTGGCTGCTCATCGGCTTACGTCCTTTTACGCGATTTTTGCGGTTTCTCAGGATGCTACGAGATTTTCACGCTGTTTGCAATGTCGTGGTTTGAATGCAGGCCCCTTTGGCAGGGCTACCCCTGCTCCATGACAAAATACCCAAAAACTGGTAAAATGGGCAGTCATTTTGAGGTGCATCATTAATACAAGTCATAATTCAAACATTAGAATTGCCGTGGGACTCTCGGGGGGCGTGGACTCCTCAGTGGCGGCCTACCTATTAAAGCAACAAGGCTTTGATGTGATTGGCATTTTCATGAAAAACTGGGAAGAAACGGCGGAGCCAGATGCCAGTAGTGCCTGTACCTATGCTGCAGATTTGGCGGATGTCGAGCAAGTCTGTCAACGCCTTGAAATCCCACTGTATACAATTAATTTCTCTTTAGAATATTGGGAAAATGTCTTTGATCATTTTTTAAAAGCGTATGCTGCTGGCTATACCCCTAATCCAGATATTCTTTGTAATAAAGAAATCAAATTTAAACTGTTTTTACAGTATGCAGAGAGCCTAAAAGCCACGCACATCGCAACAGGACACTATGCGGGCATCCAAGTCGATGCGCAAGGCCCGTGGCTGACCAGGGCGTTGGATCGTAATAAAGACCAAACCTATTTTTTAGCAGCCATTAATAAAGCCGTGTTGCCGCGTGTACACTTCCCTTTACAACACATCACCAAACCAGAAGTCAGGGGCATTGCCGCGCAGATTGGCCTCCCTAATCACGCTAAAAAAGACAGCACCGGCATTTGTTTTATTGGAGAGCGTCGATTTCAACAGTTTCTCTCTCAATATGTCACGGCACAACCTGGACTGATTAAAACCCCCAACGATGAGATCTTGGGCGAACACCCCGGTGTTTTGTATTTCACCTTGGGGCAACGCAAAGGGATACAAATCGGTGGCGTCAAAGGTGCACAAGAAAAACCCTGGTATGTGATTGGTAAGGACAACACCACAAACACGTTGTATGTGACCCAAGATGCAGAGCATCCTTGGCAGTTCTCAAAGACACTCTTGGCCACAGAAGCAAACGATTTAACACCGTATGAATTACCCACACAATTTCGCGCCACGGCAGCGGTACGCTATCGTCAAGAGCCGATACCCGTGATGGTTCACCGTCAAGACGCTCAGTCCTGGTTGATCACCTTTGATGAACCCCAAAAGGCCGTCACCCCTGGTCAAACCGTGGTATTATATGAAGCAGATCGATGCCTAGGCGGAGCGACGATTCGCCGTACTGACTCACCAGGTGGGATACTTAACTTAAAAAAAGGACTCTTGCATGCCCATCCTCGATGAACGAATAATCGCCATGGCTGCCCAATTTCAGTCAGCACACATTGCACACGCCCTTGCGTTAGGTAAACCCATATCTACACCAGAATTTTCTTGTATGCTGCAGGCGCTCTATATTTTTAACGCAACCACAGCGAGTGAATTGTATCCTCTCGTACACTTAAGATCGGGTTTAGAAACCTTAATAGAGTTTTTAAGTAGAAAATGGCCTAAGTCCAAAATGCCACTTTTTCGCTATGCCTTTGGATTTGGGACGCTAGCAAAACTTATCCTCAAAGACTCAGTCCGCAGTCGATCCATTCGTGATCACTTGAAAAAACACCAATATCAATTACAGCATTTTGAGGTTACCCATCCAAATGTAACAGGGAATCTGAGTGATTTGTATTTAAAAACTATCAGCACCCTACCCAAAAAAATCTTCCTGATGGGGCATAAAGATATCCTCAATCAAACGCTGGTCATGCAACAAATCAGAGCAGCTTTATTAGCGGGTATTCGTGCTGGCGTTCAATGGAGAACCGATGGAGGGCGCGGGTGGCATTGCGTTGTACATCGGACCAAACTACTCCAAAGAGCGCAGCATCTTCTCGCATTAAGTCTTAAGCCAGAACACAATCAAGAAAAAGGTGAAGTATTATGGAGTTAACTCCCACAACAGCCATTTGCCCACTCGATGGCCGTTATGCCAACAAAGTACAAGCGCTTCGTGAGCAAGTCAGCGAATTCGCACTGATCCGCAACCGCGTCTTGGTTGAAGTACAGTGGTTTTTACATTTGTCTGCAAATCCAGACATCGAGCACATTGCTCCAGTAAGTACATTAGCCAAAAATTATTTGGTTCATCTGTGTGCCACTTTTAGTGAAAAAGAGGCAGACCGCGTCAAGGCAATTGAACAAACAACGAATCATGATGTCAAAGCAGTTGAGTATTTTATTAAGGAAAAAATGCGAGAGCATCCTGAGCTGGCGCCTTTGCAAGAAAGCATTCATTTTGCCTGTACTTCAGAAGACATTAATAATTTAGCCTATGCCTTAATGATCAATTCTCTGAAACATCAAACCCTATTACCTGCGCTAGATCACCTGCTCGTGACGCTCCAACAAATGGCGCACGCTTATGCAGACGTTGCCATGTTATCACGCACACATGGCCAACCCGCATCCCCTACCACCTTAGGCAAAGAAATCGCTGTATTCGTGCATCGATTAACGCGCCAACGATCCCAGCTATTACAAGGTGAGATCTTAGGTAAAATAAACGGTGCTGTAGGCAATTACAATGCACACTATATTGCCTATCCACAGGTCAATTGGCCTGGTATTGCAGAGTCATTTGTCACCTCTTTAGGGCTGAAGTGGAATCCCTATACCACGCAAATCGAACCACATGATTACATTGCTGAATTTGCACATGTATTGATGCGCATAGATACCATTTTAACTGATTTTTGCAGGGATATTTGGGGTTATATTTCTTTGGGGTATTTTAAACAAAAACTAAAAGAAAATGAGGTTGGCTCATCCACAATGCCACATAAAGTGAATCCGATTGATTTTGAAAATGCTGAAGGTAATTTAGGCATGGCGCATGCTATGTTGCAACATTTGGCTAATAAGCTACCAATCTCTCGTTTTCAACGCGATCTGACGGACTCTACTTCTCTCCGCAATCTCGGATTGAGTGTTGCCTATGGCCAATTAGCTCTTTCTTCTATTTCTCAAGGTTTAAGCAAGCTCGTGGTTGATCATACTGTGCTTGCTGCTGATCTCGATCAAGTATGGGAGGTCCTAGGCGAAGCCATCCAAACAGTATTACGCAAATATCAGATTGATAATGCTTATGAGCAATTAAAAACTTTAACCCGTGGTAAAAAAATCACACCCCATGATTTATCACATTTTATTGATGGACTTGCTTTACCGGAAGAAGTGAAGCGTACTTTAAAGACACTTAGGCCAGCGACTTATATAGGTAATGCTGCAACTCAAGCACATCAAATTTGATTTGATCGGAGTGTGTGATTGTCTAAATAGAAAGTGGGCGGGCTT
>JAHFQF010000111.1 GCA_023266435.1 Legionellales bacterium
GATAGCTCTTATATATAGATATAAGTATGTCATCAATAGGAGAAAGAATATGTCTGGTCATGAGAGAACACCAGGAGAACCAGAGAGTCCAGATAAGGAATCTGAATGGGAAAGTCGAATGCAGGAAAGGAAACTTAAAAAAATAAAGCTGAAGCATGAAATAGATGCTTTACTGAAAAAGATTCACGAGATAGATCAAGGCTTCCCTTTGACAGAAGAAGGCGCCCCCATATCACTAGCACTACAGGAGTTAGTAGCTCTGAAAGATGACTTTACTACGCAAATAAACACAAAGTCGCGTGCGTTGGCGAGCCTAGAGAAGGCTATTCAGATTGCTGAGGAAAAAAAGCCAACTTCAATAGTAGCTGCTTCGCTAGCTACAGCTCCAAGACCCAATCCTGAACAGAGTAGTAAAGCCGCTCAATCTCCTGGTAGAGGCAGCAAGATCTGGTCTGGAATTAAAAGTTTTGGATCATGGTTATGGTCTAAAACGATTGGTGCATTGATTAGTGCATTAAGGAAGGAAGTAGAAGCGCCTATGTCAAGCAAGTCTGTGGGGTTATGGGGAGTAGAAGTGAGAGCTCGTAGCACGAGCGAAGAACCTGCTGTGTCTGCTGGTCCTATACCTCCTATAACTCTTGCTGCTCAGGCTGACAAAGAGAGTAAGCGGTCGCCACCTGATCAGATGCCGTCAGCGCCAGCTGTAGTAGCTGAACCTAAACCTAAACCTAAACCTTAATAAAATCCACAGTAAGGCCGCGGCAGGCTGTGTCAAAGACCGCTCTGTTAGCAAAGATAAGATTGCTATGCGGTCAATCTCTTTTTCGCTCATATAAAATTCCCCCATACACCAGTCCCTCCCTGCGTGTGCCTACACACTCAGCTTAGTCCGGGTTATAAGAGGACATTCTTTACTTGCTAAAAGCGGACATTCTTAATTTTCTGCTACATTGCCGCTAAACCGCTACAGTTTTTTCAACCCTGCCGATACATTAAGCAATAGAGATATTGTGAGAGGTAGGCATTATGTCGGGCTCTTATCGGGCTTTTAGTGTAAATTTAAATCCAGACGAAATTGCTGGGAATTCCTCCATTGCTCGGGAGCGTCAATCTGATACAACAAATTTAGGAGTTTTTTTAAATGATATAGATAGAATACCTGAAATTTATTTGGATAGTATGAGGGTAAATCGCTCTTTATTATCGCAGAGAGGTGCACTATATGATGCAAAACAATTAGCAGAAAGGGCAGAGCCTGGTCCTGCTAAAGAAGCCGCTAAGGCTTTAGTAGAAAAATTAAGCTTAGAAAAAAAGCATTAGAAGCACAAGTCTTGGAAGATTATAAAAAAATATGGACTAGAGCTTTTTCGCCTCAAGCAGTATTTCATTTTTTAGCACAAATACCAGAAAAAACCAGAAATAAGATTGTAGAAAAAATAAAAAAAGCCAATCCAGATCAGACTATTCATATGCCTGATATGGGTATTATTCCTGCACTGGAACAAGGTATTGAGACTTCGAAAAACGCTCAAAAAGAACGCGGAGTAACATCGGATACTATCCAGTATTTAGAGGGAGTGATCGCTGAACATAAAGCAATGCTAGAAAAAAAGATTGAAGAAATTAAACCAAAAATGGATGCAATCTATAGAGCATACGATCAAAAAATTCAGCAACAATTTCAAACAGAGCTTGTCAATTCGGTCATGCCTCAGGCCTTTGCTGTATTGCCTACCGCTGTATTTAGAGATATTTTAAAACCACAATCAGAAGGCACACACTTTGCAGTCAGTCAGAACTGTAGTAAAACACGGTATTTATTTGCATCATCGGAGGCTTCAAAAGCCGTGGATATCAATGTGCATATGGAAATTTACGCAACAGAATATATGCCTATGCCTGTCGATCCTTTTGCTGAGCCCAGTATGTCACCTGTGCAAGCAGTGAGGTTTTTATTGGGAGAAGAAAGAGCACCTAATATTGGGGACTGTAGATTGTTTCAAAATGGTAAAGAAGTTTGGGTCGATCAGGCACAATTTGAAGTGATTAAAAAAAGTAGTTTTCATGGCTATGACTGTATGTTGACAGTAGAAACATCTCATAAAGCAACCAGCCTAGCTTATTCTACTCCCGAAAGCGTTACGGTCATTCAACATGTGGATGTTCCTTTGGATCACAAATTTCTTACCGAAAAAGCACCGGAGAAAATACAAGAGACCAGCATAGATGCAGCAATACTATCTCGTTCGAGTTCGAGCAAATCCTTGTCTAGAGACTCTGGACAGGGAGGTTCCCCTGCCCCTGGGAATTCTTTTTTTGAGGTTCAGGATGATGAAAATATTTTTGGTCCTCCTAAACCATTATCTATTACACCTCCCAGGCCTATTATCTCTGGCCAAAACCAAGTTCCAGCGCAAGCAGCATCTCCACTAATAACAAATAGAGTTGAAAAACCCAGTCCAAAGTAATTTACACAGCTTCTCTAAAATCCTCACTCTTTCAGCCCCCTGGTAACTGTTGTAGAATGGGGCTTGCAGATAGAGAGGATTTTATTAATGGATAGGTTTCAACAGTTACTACGGCAAGCTGGCAAGTTTTTGTTTTTAGTTCTGTTCCCGTGTCTTGTATTTGCAGCGCCTCCTGAGATGCCACCTGCACCCGTAGAAGCCATCCAAGTCACCCAAAAAACCTTTCAACCCACGGTCATTTTATCAGCCAATTTGCGTGCTGAAGAGCAAATCTCTATTCGCTCTGAAATGATGGGTATCATTCGTGAGTTACCACAACCAGAGGGTGGGGCGGTCAAAAAAGGCGATGTGATTGTTCAGCTAGACAATGCGCAGCAAAAGGCAGAGCTTGATCAACAGCGTGCCGCGTATGAGCTAGCACTCCTGGAATTTGATCGGTCGCAAAAACTACATGAGCAAGGCACGACCAGCCAACGCGAGTTTGATCAGCGATACAGCACACTACGTCAAAGCCAAGCAGCCATGGCGCTTGCTAAAGCACGCTTAGATAAAATGCAGCTGTTAGCGCCCTTTGATGGTAAGTTAGGTATTTATCAATTTAGCTTAGGGCAAGTCATACAAGTAGGGGATTTGGTTACCTATCTTGTGAATAATCAGAGCTTACGCGTAGAGTTTTATATCCCACAGCAATATGCACAAACTGTACAGGCAGGGCAAAAAATAGTGGTAAACCCACCTAGCCAACCTGAGGTGATGTTAGAGGGTACCATTCAAGCCATTGAGTCTAGATTTGATCCAACTACGCATTTACAAAAAGGCTATGCATTGCTAGACAATGCAAAAGGCATGTTGACCGCTGGCATGGCCTTGCCCGTTGAGGTGTATTTGCCAGCTCGTGATACGATTTTAATTCCTCTGTCTGCGGT
Source organism: Legionellales bacterium (assembly GCA_023266435.1). Taxonomy (GTDB): domain Bacteria; phylum Pseudomonadota; class Gammaproteobacteria; order Berkiellales; family Berkiellaceae; genus JAHFQF01. The sequence continues at coordinate 3,395 of JAHFQF010000111.1, forward strand.
CAGTGAAAAAGGCTTGATGGCCACAGTCTATGTCATTGATAAAGACAATAAAGTGGCCATTAAATCCATCCAAATCCATGACAGAGCCCATGCAGAGGTGGAGGTGACCGCAGGCTTGACACCCGGTGAGTGGGTCATTATTGCGGGACAGCACAAGCTCTTTCCAGGACAGGCGGTGGTAACGCCTACTCCTGTGGCGGTACCCACAGAGTCTCAGAAACCTACTCCAGAAGTGGCCCCTTAAGATGCAAGCATTCATACAGTTTTGTCTAAAAAGACCCGTTGCGACCATTGTGATGCAATTGTTTATTTTGGTATTTGGTTTGATTACCTATAAGCAGCTGACAGTACGTGAATATCCAGAAATCATAGAAGCCATGGTCAGTGTGTCTACCCAATATCCAGGTGCAAACAGTGAGATTGTAGAGCGTGAAATCACACAAGTGTTAGAAGAGCAGTTAGCGACCATCCAAGGGTTGTCTGAATTGTTTTCAACCAGTAGATTTGGTGAAAGCCAAATTAATCTGACTTTTAAAACACAATACCCCATGGAAGTCGCAGTCAATGACGTGCGTGATCAGATCAGTGCGATTGTAAAACGTTTACCCATAGACAGCGAAGTACCTGTGGTGGCTAAGGCCTCTGCAGACAGCCAGCCAATCATCTGGTTAGCACTGACCAGTGAGCACTACGATCTCATGGCATTGACTGAAATTTTGAATCAAACCATCGAGGATGACTTAAGCCTCATCGATGGGGTAGCGAAAATACGCCTGGTAGGTGATAGAGAGCGTAGCATGCGCATTGAAATCAATCCCTTGTTATTAAACAGTTATGGTCTGACTGTGCAACAAGTGGTTGATCGTTTAAGATCAGAAAATGTCAGTATGGCGACAGGTACTTTGTTTAATCAATGGCGTCAATATACCCTTACAACGGAAGCACAGTTGACCGATAAGCAGGCTTTTGAATCCATGATAGTGTCTGCAGTAGGCAATGAAATCGTACGCTTATCGGACATCGCCAAAGTGATTATCGCCCCCAAGAGTGATGACAGTATCACACGGTTTAACGGCAAACCGGCGATTGCGGTAGGCTTGATCAAGCAATCAGATACCAATCCTTTGAGTATGGCAGAGGCCCTCTATCAAGTTTTGCCAAGATTAGAAAGTAAGTTACCGCCCGATGTGCAGTTACAGATTGCCTATGACTCGACACGCTCCATTGCCGAATCCATACAGGCAGTGAATAAAACCTTACTAGAAGCCATTGGGTTTGTTTTATTTGTCGTGGTGATTTTTTTAGGGCAGTTTAGGGCAGCTTTGATTCCTTTGTTAACCATACCCATTTCTTTGTTGGGCGCCTGTTTCCTCATGTGGGTGATGAATTTCAGCATTAATCTACTAACCTTGCTGGCCATGGTCTTGGCCATCGGGTTAGTGGTGGATGATGCCATTGTGGTGGTAGAAAATTATTTTCGTCATAAAGAAAAGGGTGAGGATTCTTTTACCGCGATAAGCAACAGTATGGCTGAAATCAGTGGTGCGTTGGTTGCCATGACCCTCACGCTAGCAGCAGTGTATTTACCTTTGCAATTCATTCAAGGTGCTTTGGGACGCTTATTGTCTGAGTTTGCTGTGGTGTTAGCGGGAGCGGTGATTATCTCTGGGTTTGTGGCACTGACTTTAACGCCATTACTCTGCCATCTGTGGTTAAAAAATACCACAGAAACACATGATTGGCGCATTACCCGACTTTTAGAGTCACTCTATGCCTGGTATCAAAAAACATTACCTGGATTGTTAAACAATACTAAAAGAAATCTCCTGCTCTTAGGCGGTGTCATTGCTTGCTTAGGACTGCTATTGGTTTTCATCCCCAGCGAACTCATTCCTGATGAAGATCGAAATTTTGCAATCGCCTTTTCTAGTGCGCCACCTGGCGCAACAGTCAACTATACCGATCATTATGCTCAGCAAGTGGAATCTATCATCGCTGAACAACCTGATGTGACCAGATACTTCAGTGTGACAGGGTTTGGTGGCGTAACTGAAAATCTGGTTTTTATAGGGTTGAAGGACAAAGGCGATCGCAAAGAATCCGTACAAGACATCTTAACCCAACTACAGCCTAAGTTTAGTGCGATTCCTGGTCTCATGACATTTGCTTTTGCACCTCCCAGCTCATTAGGAGGAAGCTCAGGAAGATCCTTCAGAGGGGCATTGCAAGTGAATTTACTGACGACGGAAAGCTATGCTGAATTAGATCGACTCGCCAATGCTATTATTCAAGCAGCGATGGCCAAACAGCCTAAGATCATCAATGTACAAAGCAGTCTCAAAATGAATAAGCCTGAGTACCGTATTCAAATTAATCGGGACAAAGTAGCACAATCTGGCTTAACAGTGGCTCAGATCGCACAAACCATGCAATGGTTTTTCAGTGAAATGATAGTAGATTACTATCCTTATCAATCCGAACAACATGCGGTGATTTTACAGTTACCCAATAAATACGATCAAACCCTCAAAGACATTTTAAATTTACCCATTGCCACGCCTAACATGGGGATGACTCTGTTGGCAAACTTTGTCACCATTGAACCTACTTTAGTGCCGACTGCGTTAACACACATGAACAAATACCGCAGTACGACGATCTCAGGGGATTTGGGAGACAATCTAACCTTGGGTGAGGCCTTGGAAGTATTTGAAGAAGCCATACAAGAAGTGGGCGAGGGTAAAGTCTTTGCTGGCTACAGTGGCTTTGCAGAGCTTTATAAACAAACCTCAAAGACATTTGTCATGGTCTTTTTCTTATCATTGATTGTGATTTATCTGATCTTATGCATGCAATTTGAAAGCTTTTTCTTACCTTTGGTCATCATGTGTACCGTGCCATTGGCTTTATTTGGTGCATTTTTCTTAATTTGGATTTCGGGTAGTAGCCTGAACTTATATACCCAAGTAGGGATCATTACCTTAATCGGCTTGATTACCAAGCATGGGATTTTGCTCATGACTTTGGTGCAAAAGGGAATTGATCAGGGATTGTCTGTGAGAGACGCAGTCTGGGAATCAGCAACGCATCGAATTCGTCCGATCTTGATGACTACTGCAGCCATGCTGTTAGGTGCCTTACCACTCGTGATTGCCACGGGCCTTGGTGCGGAGAGTCGGCAGCAGATTGGGATTGCCATCAGTGGCGGCATGCTATTTGGTACGATGTTTACTTTACTACTCTTGCCTACCATCATTTTGATGAGTTATCACTTACGAGATAAGCTAACAGCTCGGATTAGACAATTGGGTTGGAAAGCATGAATTTTATACCCAAGATACTTCAAAATGCTTGGATATTAGCAAAGTGAATTTGTTCAGATGACGTTTTCAGAGCCGAGTAATAACATGCCGAATTCACACACTCCCTGGATGCCGCGGACGATCCGCGGCATGTAGCATAGTAAAAAATTTGCAACAACCTCTACTTGGCCGTCACTTTTTCAATTTTAACTGCCCAGTTCCCGCCCGCTTTAATGCGATGTTGCTCAGCAAAGCTGTCTTGATTCAGAGCAAAGGAAACATTTAACAAGCTGTTTAAGTACATCAGAGGTTTACCTTCAGGGACTTCTCCAAATGCATGCGCATAAGGCATTTCTCCACTATACACAGTGCCCCCATGCGTGATCGTCACTTGTACGCGATCGCCGGGTACAATGTGGGCTGCTTCCAGTAATTGATCGCTAATGTTTGTCCAAATGTTGCCATAACGCACGTCTAGGGCAGGAATCGCACCCTGGAGTACGTTGCCCTGTATTTGTGCTTTTTCATAGGGAATGCGAATGAGCGTTTCTGCAGGCAAGAGTGGTCCCACTTGCTCAAAGGTAATCGTACCAGACGCCAAACGCGCACCTGTATAGGCAAAGACATCTCGCCCATGGAATGTGTAGCTTTTTTCAGAGCCGGGTAGTCTGTTTTTAGTTTCGTCGATTTCACGCATTGCGTCGATACCCAAATCTTCGGCAATCAAAGTCAGCGTGCCGTTATTCGGTGTGACAAAATAATGGCCGGATTTGGTGCGTAATACCACGGATTTTCTGGCAGTCCCTACACCTGGATCGACCACGGAAACAAACACAGAGCCTTTAGGCCAATAAGCGGCGGTTTGTTTTAAGCGATAAGCTGCTTCCCAGATGTTAAATGGCTCAATTTCATGAGTCAGATCGAACAAAGGTAATTGCAGATCAACACCAGTCGCAACCCCTTTCATCGCAGA
>JAHFQF010000003.1 GCA_023266435.1 Legionellales bacterium
GCCACCTTGTTTCAAATAGTTTATCGCTTTTAATCGTAGATCTACCGAATAGCTCATTGTTTTCCAAAAGCCTTATTCTAACAGAAATATTAACCCATTTGAATTTTAATTAACTATAATTATCTCCAGTGTTGGTCCAATCTCTGATTGTATATCAACACTGGAGATATCGTTATGTCAGGTCAAAACCACCCTTTTAATCTAGAGAATTGGAAAGACGCAACGCTTGAAGCAAAGCTAGAGGCAATTTTAAGTACGTTAAGTGACGCCCATAGAGACTATAGCTCGGCAGAAATCACTGATTTTAATTCTGTTTTAACGGATGCTTTAAAAATATCCGCGCAATTTGGCCCAGTAAACGCGATATTACTCTCTTTATCCTCCACCAAAAATAGTCCCATAAAAATCGCTGCTCTCCAAGTGCTCGCTGGATTTTCTGATGATCAATTGCAAACACTTGAGTCAGCACATCAACATCACATTAAGCGACTTTTTAGTAGTTTTTATAGCAGTGATAATTATAGCTCTTTGTCTGATAAAAAAACGCAGCCAAAACAGTTGCATACTTGGCAAAGAGAGGCGTTGAAGCACACTTTGTCAACTATTACTGACGGAGTCTATGCATCCATAAAGGATAAGGAGAAAAAACAAGCACTTTCTACACTTTTCCAAATTTGTTATGCAACCCAAACAGAGAGTGTGTTTGGCATGGATTTTATTGATCATGCTAAATATGCATCTATGCCTGATTGGCAAAAGAAGGAATGGATTCTGCGTTTAATCAAGCAGGAAAACTTTATAGAATTGAATGCTTTGTCAAAATCAAGTTTCTTTTATCAATGTATTTTTGAACAACATGAGCAATTATTTGCAAAAAACCATACAGTGGCTCGGCGTTTAAATGATATTTTAGATGGGCGCCTAAAAGATTCCTTAAAACTAGTACTAGTGGGAAAGATGTATTTGAAAACCTGGAATGAGTTACCCACTATACAAAAAACCACCCTCTTAACACAGATTATTCAAGAAGAAAATGTCGCAGCGATAACCAAGATCATTCCTTTGTTAGATGCAAAATCTTTGAAATATCTCACTTTTAAACAGAAGAAAATGCTGCTTGAAATTGATCCAGCAAACATTTTCCCTAAGCTACCAATTACACAACAGAAGAGTATTATTTCTATACTCATTAAAAAAGAGCGGGGAAATCTCACAATTGATTCAGACAGCAAAGAATTGAAAGGACTCATTCCTTTATTGTCAAAAGAGTTATTGAGCACATTCACAGTAGAACAAAACAAAGTATTGCTCGATATGGATCCTGATACAATATTTGAAAAACTGCCGCTTGATCAGCAAAGAACCATTGTTTTTAAATTAATCACTGATTCAGAAACAATCCCCGGCAGCAAAGAGGACTTAAAAGGATTGGCGCGTTTATTTTCTGCTGAATTGTTCCAGAGCCTACCTATCGCACAGATAAAAGCATTACTTTCAATTGAAGCAACCATTGTATTTAACAATATGCCAGTTAAGCAACAAGCGGAAATTGTTAGTACACTCATTATAGAATCTGATCAAAACGACATAAAATATTTTTTACCACTGGTAGATGAGAGTGTTTTTGAAATACTACAGACAAATGCACTTATAAAATTACGTGACATCTACCAAGAAAAAATAATTGACTTACTACCCAATCAAGCAGCTTATGATGCAGTTTTAAAAACTTTCACAGATCAAGATGATCAAGAAGCATTTATATCAGAAGTACGAGAAAGCGTTGAACATGAGTTTTTAGAAAAAACCAAAAAAAATATTATTACGCCCGCATGGAAAGTAGCACTTTTAGAACCAAGCTATATAGCAGGGGTCAAATCACTGTTATCACAACAACAGGCTGCCTCCGCTTCTAAGACATCCATCTTAGCCAGCATAAAATCTGCTGCTAAAATGATAGGTTATGCTCTATGGTCTCTTATACCAGTTTTAAATTATCGTTTAGCTAAAAACATTGGCGATCGAGTTGATGAAAAAATATTCAATAATACAGGCATTGGTAAATGGGCAGCTAGAATTTGTAGCTTTATTCCTGTTATTAATTTGATAGGATTTCTCGGTTGCGCAGCCGCTTTAAAATTAGAGGCTAAAGCGAACGGAGTACTGACTGACACAGAAACTAAACAAATCGCAAAGAGAAAAATCAAAATGAACGACCAAGATTTTGAAGATAAGAGTCAACAACTAGAGGCTTATTATGCTAATCAACATGATACAACTTTTATCGGCACTTTTGAGCGTGCCACACAAAGTAAAGAGCAAATTCGATCGGTATTCTCTTGGATAAAAAGCAAAGTTTCAAAAGAAAAAGATTTAAAAGTTACGTATGTAAGTTTTGAATCCACCGTTCCCCAGGAAACAGGCAGGCCAATCACAGGCAAACAGCAGAATTCTAAAATTCTTCCTGCTGAGCAGGATCTTATACAACACGTGCAAGCAAAAACACCAGAACAAGCACCTCAGTCAGCTCTCCCTATAGTTCCCAAATCTAAAGGTAAAAAAGTAAACAAGCAGGTAAGTTTTGGCACAGCAGAAGTTGTACACGCGATAGGAGCGGAAACAACCCATATCGGACAAAAACCATAAACTATAGCTTAGATATCATAAGTCATTACAAGCGGAGCATGATCGGAAAAACGTGCTGCTTTGTAGATGTCGGCAGATTGCACAGTGTTTTTTAACCCCGCCGAAACCACCTGATAATCAATACGCCAACCTGTGTTATTTTCCCAAGCGCGACCACGATTAGACCACCAAGTATATTGATCGCTTTCTTGATTCACAACACGAAAGGCATCCACCATATTTGCTTGACCAAAAAGATTATCCATCCAAGCTCGCTCTTCAGGTAAAAACCCCGTGTGGTTTAGGTTCCCACGCCAATTTTTAATGTCATTTTTTGTATGTGCAATATTATAGTCGCCACATAAAATCAGCTGGCAATCTTTGCTTATCTGCTCTAAATGCTGCATGAAATGATCCATGAATGCATACTTCTCTATCTGTCTCAGATCGCCACTTGTCCCCGAGGGGAAATAGATGGAAGCTACCCAGAGTTGACCAAAGCGCATGGCCACATAGCGACCCTCTGCATCAGCAAGTGGATAACCCATGCTGACACTGACTGCATCCGGTTTATGTCGGCTATAGAGCGCTACCCCACTGTAGCCTTTCTGGACTGCATCCACATAAACACAGTGATACCCTTCAGGTTGATACATGGTGTGTGTAATCTGCTCAGGGTGAGCACGCACCTCTTGTAAACACACCAGATCTGCATCGGTTGTCTGCAACCACTCAAAAAATCCCTTACGAGCCGCAGCGCGAATACCATTTACATTCAAAGTGATGATTTTTAGCATAAGAAGTTTTATAGCTTAAATGTCTTAATTAAATATTATGCCATAAGCTGGGTGTAATCGCCGCCCAAAAGCACTTTTCAGAAATTTTGGCAGTCTGCCTTCAATTTTCATGGAAAAATGAAGGCATGGTATGAAATTTTCCAGAAGAGCCTATTTGGGAGGAACTCAGATAGCAAGCAACCTTCTGTTTACAAGCCCCCGAAATCCTCTTAATATAGTGGCATCGCTCACTTACAAATGACAATGGTATAAAATCATGCAGTCTTTTCAACAACAATTTATCTCCACTGCCGTCGATAGAAAAGCACTCTTGTTCGGAGACTTTACACTCAAGTCCGGCCTCAAAAGCCCCTACTTCTTTAACTTAGGTACACTCTGCCACGGACAAGACTGGCTACTCTTAGGACAATGCTACGCAGATGCATTAGTACATCATCAACTGCCTGGGCAAGTGTTATTTGGTCCCGCCTATAAAGGCATCCCGCTGATCAGCGTCACAGCCCTAATGCTCGCACAAACCCATCAACGTAATTACCCTACAGCCTACAATCGTAAAGAAGCCAAAGATCATGGTGAAGGTGGCACACTGGTGGGGGCTTCGGTTGCAAATCAAACTGTGATTTTATTAGATGATGTGCTCACAAAAGGCACAGCCCTCGGCCAAGCCAAACAATTGATAGAGCAACAAGGAGGTACTGTCGCCAGCGTACTCGTGGCCCTAGACAGACAACAACGCGAAGGCAAGCAGACCATGCGCTCTCACCTATCAGCACAATGGCAAATCCCAATCGCAGCCATTGCAGACATGCAAGACGTCGTACACTATTTGAAACAACATGGACAAGCAGCGCAGGCGCAAGTGATTCACGCTTATCTGGAAGGTTAGGCTCGAGGTTTGTAAGCGTTCAAGTGATATCCAGCAGTGACCCGCAGCCCCCACTCGCATCTTTGCTACTTCCCTCGCAAAAGCCGCCCAGAGTCTATCAAAACCCCTTTCCCTCAAACCCCGTGGAGGAGAGAAGAGTGGGGCGAAGGCCGAGAGGGCGGCTGAGCCTCAAGCTCGCTCACGCAAAGAGCCTCGGGTCTGCTCGGGTCCTTTGATACTGTTTGAACGCTGACCTCTCGTGTGGTTAAGAAGACTTAAAAAACTATTTCTAGTGTCGGATCCACTTTCAATAGTTCTGCTTTCACAGTGAATTGTAATTGTTTTAAACGTTCTTCTGTATCTGCTTCAAAGCGCAAGACCAAATTCGGTGTCGTATTGGATACACGCATTAAAGCCCATGCATCTGGATACTCAATACGCAATCCATCAATGGTAATGTACTCAGCACCTGGAAAACTTGCCGTGCGGATCAGCGCTTCCATGAAGCTTTCTTTAGTAGCATCGGGTATAGCCACGTGAATTTCGGGCGTATTAATTGGATCAGGGAATTGTGCGAACAATTGCGCAGAGGTTTTTGTTTGCTTAGACAATATTTCTAAAATGCGAATAGCACTATAAGGACCATCATCAAAACCAAACCAACGCTCTTTAATGAAAAAATGCCCGCTCATTTCACCAGCTAAAATAGCGCCTGTTTCCAACATTTTTTGTTTCAAAACAGAGTGACCTGTTTTATACCAAATGGGCTCTCCCCCACACTCACGCACAACGGCTGCCAAATGTCTGGTACATTTGATATCAAAAATCACCTTAGCACCAGGATTGCGCGATAACGCATCTTTGGCTAATAGCATCAACTGCCTGTCCGGATAAATAATTTGGCCTTCATTGGTAACCACCCCTACTCGATCGCCATCTCCATCAAAAGCAAAACCAATGTCCGCTTTTTCTTTTTTGACCGTTTCTATCAGTAATTGCAGATTTTTAGGCTGACTGGGATCAGGATGATGAATGGGGAAATTACCATCCACCTCACAGGCCAATGGAATCACGGTGCAGCCAATACGAGAGAATAATTGAGGTGCGACAACACTGGCTGCACCACTACCACAATCAATAACCACTTTCATGGGTTTCTCTATCACAATGTGTGATTGTACGGCAGTGATATAATCTGGCAGTATCGGTTTGGTCTGATAGCTTCCCTGACCATTTGTATACGCCTGTTTTTCGATACGCTGTCTAATCGCTTGTACAGCCTCTCCAAAAATAGGTTGTCCGTTCAGCGTGATTTTAAGACCGTTGTCATGCTTAGGGTTATGACTACCGGTAACCATAATGCCATTTTTCACGCCTAAATGAACCACCGCAAAATATAATCCAGGCGAAGGTACCATGCCCACATCAGTAATGTGCATACCAGCCTCTAATAAGCCTTTAATCAAAGCCTGCGATAACTCTGGACTGCTTAATCTACCATCACGTCCCACAGCGATTTGATCTTGCCCTTGGCTACGGATTTCTGTACCCACACTGCGACCAATGTGATAAACCAACTCTGCTGTCAATGTATCGCCCGCTTTACCTCGAATGTCATAGGCTCTAAAAACAATCGGATCAAAATGGATTGGTGTCTTTATCTCGCTCATTTTTTATTTTGTTCCTGTGTGTCCAAATCCGCCCTGACCACGTGCGGTTTCCTGAAAATCGGTGACCATTTCAAATTGTACTTGTACAATCGGTACAATCACCAGTTGTGCGATTCGAGCACCTACGTCCAAGGTATGACTTTGGTTGCTACGATTCCAACAAGAAATCATCAGCGGTCCTTGATAGTCTGCATCAATGAGCCCCACTGAGTTTCCTAAAACGATGCCATGCTTATGCCCTAGCCCAGAGCGCGGTAAAATCATGCCTGCATAACGAGAGTCTTCAATATAAATCGATAGTCCTGTTGGGATCAGTTCGCATTGCCCTGGTAACAGTGTCAACGGCTCAGTCAACATAGCGCGTAAATCTAATCCTGCAGCGCCTGTTGTTGCATACTGTGGTAAATCAAACGTTGATCCCAAACGACTGTCTAATACTTTCACCTGAATGCTTTGCATCATACTGTTCTCTCACTAGCGTTAAAAGTTGATTGGCAATTTGAGATTTTGGCGCCATTGCTAACTGAACCTGACCTGCGACTGTAATGACGGTCAAGGCATTATCGTCCTTGTTAAAGGCGCAATGCTCGCCTCCTACCTCGTTCAAGGCAATCATATCACACTTTTTTGTTGCTAATTTATCTTCTGCATAAGCCAATCCCTGCTGTGTTTCCGCCGCAAATCCTACACAATACAGTCCTGCTGGATGGGCTGCTACGGCCGCTAAAATATCTGGGTTACGAACTAATTCTAGCGTCAGGTGAGCTGCCCCTTTTTTGATTTTATGCTCGGCAGGGTGCACACAGCGGTAATCAGACACTGCCGCAACTCCAATAAAAATATCGTGGGTAGGCGCCGCGGTTAGCACGGCTTGATACATTTGCTCTGCCGTGGTGACTTTTACACAGCGCACTCCTGTAGGCACGGGCAATTGGACTGGACCAGAGACGAGCGTTACCATCGCGCCGCGCGCCGCAGCGTCTGCGGCTAAAGCATATCCCATTTTTCCTGAGCTGCGATTCGCAATAAATCGCACGGGATCGATGGGTTCCTGGGTAGGGCCGGCAGTCAATAACACGCTGCGCCCAGCCAAATCTTGAGGTGATGAGCAACGCTGTGACTGAATTCGAGCTACGATGTCTATAGGCTCAAGCATGCGACCAGGGCCGATTGCACCGCAAGCTTGCTCACCTTGTGCAGGCTCAAGCACTTGATAACCTAAGGCTTTACACTGCTGTACATTGGCTTGGGTCTGAGGATGCAGCCACATGCTTTCATTCATGGCAGGGAATATCATCACTGGTGCCTGAGTGGCCAAAAGCAAGGTAGTCAACAAATCATCTGCAAAACCATGCGCAAGCTTAGCCAGGCAATGGGCCGAGGCAGGTGCGATCACAATCAAATCAGCCCACTCAGCTAATTCGATATGTGCCATACCATGTGCCACACTGACGTCAAAATCATCTTGATAGACAGGGGTTTGCGCAACTGCTTGCAGTGTCAGTGGCGTCACAAATTGGGCAGCCCGTGGCGTCACCACGCAACGCGGAGTAGCCCCTGCTTTGACTAATAGCCTAACGAGCTCTGGCGTTTTATAGGCAGCAATCCCACCGGTGATACCCAATATGATCTTTTTGCCATATAGCTCACTCATTATCATCCTCAGCCCCCTGAATTTGGCCATACCTTATCATGGCGACCTTTATTTTGACAGTCATATTGCACAGGTTTGCACTGAAAATCTCTGAATGATTGCCTTTTCAGTGAAAGTTTGATATAAAGTTGGGCAGTTTTGAAAGAATAACAGGAACCCATATCATGGCAAGACAGTGTATGATAACCGGCGTTAAAACCGCCGTCGGCAACAATGTTGCTCACTGTAATACCAAAGTTAAACGTACTTTTAAAGTGAATGTACGTTGGAAACGCTTTTGGTTTGAAAGTGAAAACCGTTTTGTTCGCCTTTTTGTGTCCAGCAGAGGCATGCGTACTATCGATAAGAGAGGCATTGACGTCGTAGTAGACGAACTACGCGCCAAAGGGGAGAAGGTTTAAGCCATGGCTAAGTCCAAAGACAATGTTAATATCATCATGCGCTCATCTGAGTCACCGTTTTTCTATACTACGTCTAAAAACAAACGTAATAAAGAAAAGCTCGCTTTGAAGCGTTATGATCCCGTTGTGCGTAAGCACGTACTCTTCCAAGAAGAGAAAATGAAATAAATAAAAGAAAACCGCGTTAAGCGGTTTTTTTCTGCCCTGATAAAAAGAAAACCGCATTCAGCGGTTTTTTTGTACTCGTGGCTACACTCTCCAAACTCATTTGCTAGACTCAGCGTTGAGAGCCATACGCAAAACCGTACAGTAGTACTTGAGGATATTGCGAGCTGGCGGAAACAACACTGTATAAAAGAAAATGAGGAAAAATATGTAGTAGAAAGCAAAAGACCACGCTTTACAACGTGATCTTTTCAAGCTTATCGGGCTGATTTTAAACGATAGCCTTGAATGTACTGTGCAAACTCTTTCAAAGAAGCGATACCTGTGCTTTCAGCTTCTTTGCACCAATGTTGAAAAGCTTCAATGAGCTCTTGCTGACTGGCATAAGTCTTTTCCCAAATGGCTTGTAGCTTGTGTTTTAATTGCACCACTTGATCTAATTTTTGACAATCGTTGGCCATGTGCTGCCAATCTGGTAATAATTCCGTAGATTTGACTAACGGCTTACGGCGGCGATGCAGTTGCTTGGCCAACGCGTCTTTGCCATTTTGCTTGAGATGTGCAATCTCCGCTTTTAACGTAGGCGCCAATACGGATTTAGTATACGTAGCCATGACCTGGAAACGGTTGTAAATCAAATCCTGCAATGTCTGCCCTGTAATAACTGAGCCTTGCAGTGCGCTTAATTCAATGGGCGGTACTTTTCTTGCTTTGGCCAAACCAAATAGTCCAAACAGGCGAATATAGAGCCAGCCAATATCAAACTCCCAAGGGCGTACTGAAAACTTTGCAGAGGTAGGATAAGCATGGTGATTATTATGTAGCTCTTCCCCACCAATCCAGAAAGCGATCGGGGTAATGTTGGTCGCAGCATCTGGCGTCTCAAAATTACGGTACCCAAGAAAGTGACCAATGCCATTGATTACACCCGCTGCATGAATAGGGATCCACATCATTTGGATGGCACTGATCGTCAAACCAAGGGGACCAAAACAGATCACATTGATTAAGAACATGGAATAAATACCCCAAGCGGAGTGCGGCGAATACAGATTACGTTCAATCCAATCATCAGGAGTCCCCAAGCCATATCGGTCTAAGGTTTCTTGATTTTTTGCTTCGGAGCGGTAAAGCTCTGAGCCTTCCAACAGCACTTTCTTCAGCCCTAATACTTGTGGACTGTGTGGATCGTCCACGGTCTCACATTTGGCGTGATGCTTACGATGAATGGCAACCCAGTCTTTAGTGACCATACCTGTTGTCATCCACAGCCAAAAACGGCAGAAATGACTTAGGATAGGGTGCATAGATAAAGAACGATGACTTTGACTACGGTGCAAGTACAAGGTTACCGCCATGATCGTAAGCTGGCAGTACACTACAGTAACGACCACATATCCCCACCACGGAAGAGAAAACATTCCCATTCTATTCAATCTCCACTACAAAACTTAGGTTGCGCCTGCTGTTCAGGCAATTTTTAGGTTAGCCAAATGATGTTAGTATACCTGAAATCCTGCTAAATCACCAGATTAGGGGACCACAACCCGAGGATTTACACGTAAAAATTTGTACTCGAGTAGAGGCCCGTCAGGAGAAAGTGCGTCTCAGAAAGGGCATTGCTCGCAAAAACGCCAACTGAAGAATTAAGACTTTAGGGACTGAATGCGCTGTGCTTTCTCAAGTAAGGCTGCAGGCGTCTCTGGGCAGCTTGTGTCTACTAAGATGCAGGCTACAGGACATACTAACTGGCATTGCGGTGTTTCGTAATGTCCCACACATTCCGTACAGAGAGTCGGATCAATCTCATAAATAGACTCCCCCTGGTAAATGGCGGTATTAGGACAAACCGGCTCACACACATCACAATTAATACACTCATCTGTAATTTTAAGTGTCATGCGAACCACGCTTGCTTTGAAACTTCGCAATCAATGCTGCTTTCACGCGCTTATCAACAAAAGAAGAAACATCCCCGCCTAACTCTGCCACCTCTTTGACTAAAGAAGAGGATATAAAAGAGAATTGCTCTCCCGGTGTGAGAAATAAGGTTTCTATTTCTTCGGCAAGCCTACGGTTCATATTGGCTAATTGAAACTCATACTCAAAATCCGACACTGCACGCAAGCCACGAATCATGGCAATCGCGCCTCGCTGTTTTGCAAACGTTGCCAGCAGTCCATCAAATCCAGTCACCTCAACATTTGGCAGATGGCCCAACACGCTTTGACACAACTGTACCCGCTCTTCTAATGAAAAACAGGGCTGTTTACGTACATTGCTAGCAATCGCCAAAACAATGCGATCAAACAACCGACTTGCTCGCTCTACCAAATCTTGATGACCATTTGTAATGGGGTCAAAGGTGCCTGGGAAAATTGCAATTCGTTGAACCAAGAGTTTTCTCCTGCACTAGGCATGATACGCTGGACTGAGACGATGAACCGCATCAATCATAATCTGGACTTTCGCAGGATCAATGTCTGGTAAAATCCCATGTCCCAAGTTAAACACATGCCCATTGCCATGGCCATATTCAGCCAATACAGCACTGACAGCCGATTCGATCTGTGCAGGAGTGCCGTATAAGACAGCGGGGTCGAGATTACCTTGTAAAGCAATGTGTGAACCAACTTGTAAACGTGCTTGATGCAGATCGACTGTCCAATCCACTCCCAATGCATCTGCGCCCAAATCAGCTTGTAAAGGCAACCACAAACCAGCGCCTTTGGTAAAGGCAATGACAGGGGTAGCCTGACACAGGGGATCACTTTTGAGTTCGTCTACGATTGCTTTCAAGTAAGCCCAAGAAAACTGTCTATAAAAGGCTTGCGAGCTGATAGCACCCCAGGTATCAAATATCATCACGGCTTGCACGCCTGCGTGAATTTGTGCTTTGAGATAAGCTATGGAAGCCTGTGTTAATTTATCTAATAAAGCATGTAACACTTGAGGCGCAGCATAGGCCAAACGTTTGATCTGGGTAAATTGCTTACTACCGCGGCCCTCAACCAAATAAGAAGCCACAGTAAATGGGCTACCACAAAATCCAATCAAAGGTACGCTGCCATCAATACCCGTTAAGGTACGGTTGATGGCTTCTAATACATAATCTAAATCACGTGTTGGATCAATGTGACGTAACTTATCCACTTGAGCTTGTTCGAAAATTGGCTCTGCAAAAACAGGCCCCTCATCTTTTATAAACGCGAGATCGGCACCCATGGCATATGGTAAGACTAAAATGTCTGAAAAAATGATAGCCGCATCTAGTTTATAGCGACGCAAAGGCTGTAGAGTGGCCTCTGCAGCCCAGCTAGGCGTTTGACAAAAATGAATAAAATCGCGGGCTTGTTGACGTATTTGCCGATATTCAGGCAGATACCGACCAGCCTGACGCATCATCCAAACTGGCGTGCGATCAGTAGGTCGGCACCGTAAAGCGTTAAGGAAACGCTCATTATTTACTTTTTTAATCTCAGCCATTGTTGGTAGATTTCACCTTGCTTGTTGTTGCCATTTCTTGCTTGACTTGGCTTAAATTACGAATAAAAGGATTTAATTTGCGAATTTCCGGAGGTAATGTCTCAAGCGCTTGCTGTGCTTCTGCGCGAGTGGCATATGTGCCTGTCACAAACACAAATTTCTGACTACTACCCTGGCCGCGCCGGTAATATCCACCATCCTTTGCTACCGTTGGCTGACTCATCATATTCTTGGCGGTTCTTTCTTGGCCAGCGGAAAGGATTTGTATAGTATAATGACTTCCTTTCTGAGTCAATAAACGTTGCTCAAAACCAGAAAGTGATTGTTTTTTAGAGACTGCTTTCGTTGTCGTAGGCTTAGCCTGTGCTTTTTTAGCACCACTTGCGTTAGTAGAGGCAACCGTTGTGGATTTTGGCGCAGGTTTGGTAGCCGTGCTTGCTGTCACAGTGTTGTCTGTTGGCAAGGCATTGATTGTACCAGCCAAGGGCGCTGCAGAGGTCTCTGAGGTAGCAATGGCGAGTTCTTCTGCGGGCAACGTTGCAGCCATGTCTGTAGGCGGAGTGGCATCTGTTGCAAATGCTGCTGTAGCAGCGGGGGCTGGGCCTGCTGCAGGTATGCTCGCAGTCGTGGCCGTATTAGGCATTGTTGGATTGGATCGCGCTTCTGACGCAGGCACGGGGATGCTATTAGTCGCAGGAGCGGCTGTACCAGGTGCTGTGGTGGTGTTGGTCATGCTCTCTGATGTTTGATTCAACATGGCTGCTGTGTTGCCCTCAGTGCCATTGAATTCAGCTGAGGAAGTGCTACCATCCAGGCCTTGTTTGTCTTTCAAGCTAGCCAAAGCTTTCTCTAAGTTTTCGGCTAAAGGATCGGCCTGCGCTTCTGTAGACGTACTCGGTGTTGTTGCAAATTGCTCTGTCTGCGCAAAGCCTTGTGTCTTTGCTTGCGTGGGCAAGAGCTGCTCTAAGGTATTCTGTGAGTTCGGTGAATCAACCTGGAATATTCCATACAGGCCAAAAAATGCAATTGCGCCCACGGCCAGCCAAAGATACTTGCTCTTATTGGTGGTGTTAATGTCTTTCAAGGTATTGCCTCCTGTTGCATGATGAGAGCGTAGCATGGGTAATAAAGCGTCCATGATCTTCTGAGGACTTCCATTTGCCAAAGCCACGATTTGTTTTTTTGATTTTTGACTGAAATGCTGTGTTTCTATGCCCTGATGATGCAAGACATGGTCCAGAAATTTTAAGGACTCTTCTGGAGTCATCGGCTCTAATTTTAAACGATGTAGTTTTTTGCTTTCTAGATTAGGAACTTGAGCCAACAATTTCGATCCAAACCCTAGCTCTCCTGCTAGTACCAAATGTAAGTGCTGTAACGGATCGTTAGATTGGCATGCCAAATCAACCAAGGCATGCCAATGCGCTGCGGTTAACAGATGTGCGTTATCGATCAACAAGACCCACGCTCGCTGCCCACTGAACATCCCGTCTGCACTAGAAAATGCCTGAGAGGACTCTGAATTACCAGACCAACTTAGTCCAAAGGCATCCGCTACTTCGTGCATCAAAGAGGCTAAAGAATCAATTTGGGCGGCGTCTAAAACACGACACAGTAACTGAGGCGAGCTCGCTGAGTCCAGTTGCTTGAGGAAAGTTGTTTTGCCCATGCCTGGGTTGCTTTCGATGCAAATGATATCGTTGGTAAATTGAGCTAATTGGCCAATCAAACTCATGTGCCGCTGCCATTGCTCTAGCCGGTACGGAGGAACAGCCAGCTTATCTTCATCGAACCAATCCATATGAAACGAAGTTCCTAATGCACGCTGTAAGGCATTCAATTGATATCCAGGAACCGTGTAATTTGAGCGGTTACTAGAGATGTTCTTTTTCTAAGCAATCGATAATTTCTTGGGCGACGCTGCGTACGGTACGGCTGTCCGTCATCACAACATAGTCAGCAATTTCTTCATACAGTGCTTCACGTTCTTTCATCAAGGTTTGAAGCGTGACTTCCTGCTCTGCCATTTTTCCTTGCAACATAGGCCGACGTTTGTCGCGACCCGTGCGCTTTAATTGCTGATCAATAGAAGCGCTGAGATACACCACGGTACCTCTAGAAGAGAGGTTGTTACGATTTTCAGCAGCAAGCACAATGCCACCTCCAGTTGCCAACACTAAGCCTGTCATTTTAGTGAGCTCATCTAAGACTTTGATCTCTCTCTGACGAAAGCCTTCTTCGCCTTCTACATCAAAAATCCAGGCAATGTCTGCCCCGGCTCGTTCTTCAATGACTTGATCCGTGTCAAGAAACTCTAGCTTCAGCAATTGCGCCAGATGTTTTCCAATCGTGCTTTTGCCAGCCCCCATGGGGCCAATTAAAAAAATACTTCTTTGACTAAATAGCATAGCAAGTTATTGTTCTTAATGTTATCAATGGGTAGTTTAGAAACAGACTTCGCTAGAAAGGATGCCTTGTTAATTGTCTTTGGTCAAGTGATTTAAAATTATTTAAAAAACTAACTCACTGGCTGTTAAGCTCTCCCACTATAATTTTGGGGGTGACAAAGATCAATAGTTCAGTACGGTGATCTTGAACTACTTTATTTTTAAATAAATTACCTATGATGGGCAATTGACTCAATCCTGGTACCTGATGTCGGATAGAAGACTTGTCTTCTTTGTAAACGCCCCCTAGAACGACGGTTTCTCCATTGTTCACAATGACACTGGTTTGAATTTCTTTGGTATTAATAGCAGGCGTCGTACCGATTACATCGCCTTTAGAGTCTTGATTCACTTTTAGATCCAACACAATGTGCCCATCTGGTGTAATTTGAGGCGTCACCTCTAGCCGCAACACTGCCTTCCTAAAGGCAATGGATGCAGCACCAGATGACGTACTTTCCAAATAAGGGATTTCTTCTCCACTTTCAATATAAGCTGTTTTCTGATCCGAGGTAACCAAGCGAGGGCTACCTACGATTTTACTGACCCCCTCGCTTTCCATGGCCCTTAATTCCAAATCCAAAATCGTATCCCCGGGCAAACGAGCGATGGTTAAACCAAAACGAGCAATGTCAGAGACATCTCCGATTGAGGCACTGCTTAAGTCTACATTCAAACGCTCGGCAGGTGTTGATCCAATTGGCTCTATCGTGCCATTCGCTAATCTATTCGAGGCATCGATATTCGCACCTACCCCAATTTGATTTTGACCGTGACGTCGTGTTCTTGCAGCGCCCCCAAATTTCAACCCCAAGGCTTCATCAAAATTATCACTGGCTTCAACAATGCGTGTTTCAATCAAAACCTGTCTGACTGGTACGTCTAAACGATGCACTAATTCACGAATGTCATCCAGGCGTTGTGCCGTGTCTTGTACCAACAGCGTATTGGTGCGCTCATCCACAGATACAGTCCCGCGCTCTGTCATTAAAGTGGTCGTTTCTGATTTTAAAAGTGCAGCAATATTGCTTGCTTTGGCATAATTAATCTGAATAAACTCGGAGTGTAAAGGCGCTAGCTCTGAGACTTGTTTTTGTGCCTGCATTTGTTGCTTTTCTTGCTCTGAAATCTCTTGTGCCGGTGCAATCAATAGCACATTACCATGTTGTCTCTTTGCCAATCCTTTACTTTTTAAGATCAACTCTAAAGCTTGATCCCAAGGTACGTTTGCCAAGCGCAAGGTGACATTGCCCGTCACAGTGTCACTGGCGACAATATTCAGCCCCGTAAAGTCTGCCATCATTTGCAAAACTGCTCGTACCTCAATGTTTTGGAAATTCAGCGATAATTTTTCTCCAGTAAACGTATCCGCTTCATTTAAACGTTTGGCTTGCTCTTGTAAGGTTAGTGGTTTAATCTCGAGAATAAATTCTTTGTCTGTTTGATAAGCAATGTGATCGAAGATACCAGTGGCGTTAATCACCATTTCCACAGATTTATCAAATCGATTTACCCTTACTGTTTGTATGGGTGTGCCAAAGTCTTTCACATCTAATAGTCGTTCTAACTCAGGTGGCAACGTTGCGCCTGCAAAGCGCAAATAAATATTTTTACTTTCTTGCTTCACATCAATTTCAGCATACTCGTCACTCAACCCAATTATTAAACGCCCCTCACCTTGAGGGCCCCTCCTAAAATCCAACGTTTTGATTTGGTAGCCTTCTTTTTTAGACTTACCCGAGGTATCATTAAAAGTGACTGTTTTCACATTGGCGACGGCCGGCTCTTGGCTTAAAGCAATATATAAATCATTTCCCTCTGTACGGATGTCATAATCACGCAACTCGACCAGATCAATTAACACTCGGGTACGCCCTTGTGCAGATGCAGTGACTATCCTACGTACAACTCCGTTTTCAAATTGTTGATGACGCGCTGATTTATTAGTTAAATTCATATTGACGCCCAGAAAATCAAAAACCAACTTGGGCGGAGAATCGATACTAAATGTAGTAGGGATGGCAATTGGAGCATCTGATTTTACATGCAATCTGACTTGATTATTTGGCAAATACTCTAATTGGATATCAGAAATTTCCACTGCCAGCGCGGATTGGCAACAGAGCATGCTCATGCATAAGCACCAAAAGAGCTGCTGCATTTTATAAAAACTCATTTTTAACCTCTCCATGTCAGATGCTCCTTTATTCCGCTATCATTGCCAATGAGGCGTTGACTTCACGCCACCCGCCTCGGCTGTCTGGAATAACTTCTACTAATTGAATTTCTTTCTCTGTAATCACCTTGATTTCACCATAATTTTGACCCATGTGATCACCGATGGTGACACGGTGTATTAGCCCAGTTTTATCTACAATCAAAGCCCACGTTTGCGTGCCTTTTTTTAAGATTCCGACCATCCTCAGCGAATCCAAAGGAAACGCCTCTAAAGGCTCTGGGGATCGCGCCAAATCAGGTTTTATACCTGTCTCGGGCTGTTTAGCTTTATCAACTTCAGTATTTAGTTTGACTTCCATTTCAAATGGACTTCTTTTTTCTGTTTGAGCGTATGTAACACTTTGATAAACATGAATATCAGGAATGGGAGGGATAGGTTTTCCTGGTCTTGCCTGTACCTCAGTAATGTATTGCTTCAGTTCCTCATCAGATTGCACTAAGCATCCATTTAAGCTCAGACAAACAAGCGCGAGAAAAAGGCAGTTTTTTTGCCAATTCATTTCGCCTCCTCCGCTTGCATGTTGTACCTATAAGTTTTCGCAGTAATATGCATACTTAAAAGCGGGTCAATCAAATCCACCATCGCTGTTTTGCCATTGCCTTTGTCATTGGCAAGCTGAATATAAAAATCATGCAAAGTCACAATGCGCGATAGAGATGCCACATTGCTCACAAAATTTGAGAGCTCATGATACGTACCAATGACCTCAATCTCGATCGGCAATTCCACATAAAAGTCAATTTGCTTTTCTGGCATCAAGCGCATTGCACGAATCTCTAAACCAGCCGCAATGCCTTGCTGAGAAATGTCTTCTACTAACCCGGGCACTTCACTTTCTTCAGGTAAGAGCAAGAGCAGCTCTCCTAATGACTGATGCATTTTCTGCATCTGCTCTTGATATTGCTTGAGACTCACTGCCTTAGCTTGTTTTTTTTCAAAATCTTTTTTTAATGATTCCATCTCTGTCTGCAAAGAAGTCAGCTCTTCTTGTTGTGGCAGAAAATCAAACCAGAAACCCACTATCAATAAAAATACCATCAAAACAGTGGCAGCAGTAAGCTTAACAGACGTAGGCCAAGTTCCATATTCTTCAAAATTCAACTCATTGAGTTTCATGGCGTCACTTCTCCCTCTTCCGCCTCTGGGAGATCAGCATGTACTTTGGCGGAGACTGTATACAAAGAAGACAGGTCAAAAGCAATCATGCGTACATTATTGACCATGTCAGCACGAATATTACTCAGATTAGGACTCACAAATCCAGAATGCGATTTCATGTTACGCATTAACTTGGAAACTTGAGAATTAGAGGCAGAGAATCCTTTCATAAACACATTTTCACCTTGTCGCGTGATGGATGAAAAATGGGTACCAGACGGCACAACAATCACAATGTCATTAAATAAGTGCACAATCTCTGGTCTGTTTTTCTGCAACGATTGAATCACTTCAATCCGCGCAATGAGCTGCTCTTTTTCTTTTTCCAGTTGATCAATGTCTTTAATTTTACTTTCTAAGTTTTTAATTTCATGTTTTAAGGTATCATTTAAGCCCCGTTGATTTTTATACAGGGTGCTCATGAAAAAATGGCAAGACCCTAAAATTAAAACCGCAATCAGCGCTGCGATCCCCAATAAGGTTTGAAATTCTTTTTTCAACTGTCCGCGCCGTGCTTCGCGCCAAGGTAACAGATTGATCTTTATTGTCATCCGGTGAAACTCCTTAAAGCCAACCCGCACGCCGCTGTTAACGACGAGGCGTAGGCCTGCAAGGTTTCTTCGCTGATTTGCTTGCTGATTTTCATTTTTGAAAAAGGATGAATCAAGGCTACAGGCAGATGTAATTCCGCTTCAATCACTTCGGTGAGTCCGATGATGTTAGAGGAACCGCCTGCCAATAATATCTGCTGAATGTCTCGATGTTCCCCTGAAGAATAATAAAATTGCAAAGATCGCGCGATCTGTTGCGCAATGGTCTGCATAAAGGGCGTTAAAATTTCTTGGTGATAATCTGCTGGTAGATCGTTGGCTCGCTTTTTCTTTTCTGCTTCTTCAAAGCTCAAACTATACTGTGCTTGAATCTCTTCCGTCAGCTGCTTGCCACCAAATAACTGCTCTCGCGTATAAGTTGTACGTCCATTCGCAAGCACATTTAAAGTAGTGACTAAATTACCCACATTGACGACGGCAACCACCTTGTCAGGATATTGGTCATGGAGCAGGGCATGATATCCCCTTTCAATAGCATACGTTTCGACATCAATATACATTGGGGTTAAGCCTGCCAATTCTACTGCAGTTTTGTATTTGTCCACCAACTCAGATCGCGCTACTGCTAAGAGTACTTCTACTTTATTAGGCTGATTGGCAATGGGTCCAACCACATCGTAATCTAAGGCTACCTCAGAGAGCGGAAAAGGAATGTATTGATCGGCCACACTTTCAATATGTATTTCTTGCTCATACTCTGTGAGACCAGCATTCATCTCGATGACTTTCGTAATCACCGCTGATCCACTGATGGCAATGGCTACTTGGCTGTTATCCAGCTTTAATCTGCTGACCAAGTTCTTAATATGACGCGCCATTTCTTCAACATTTTGAATTTCATGTTCTTGGACCAAATTGGGAGGCAAGGGCTCATAACCTAAGACATCTAGCTGATAGGCATGCTCTAATTTAGAGAGTTTGACCACCTTAATGCTGGTCCCACTGATGTCCATCCCGATTACTTTGGGTAGTGCCCGCTTGAATATCATGTTTAATGCTTCCATTCTATGCTGCAACACACCATTCCTGAGGGGGCTCTATAGAGGGTGGTGGGCATTCTACTTTAATATTAGTATTAAAGATAACTTGTGCAAGTCCACTCAATGCAAATAAGTTGAAACTCTCGCTGTAAAAACGTATATACTTTTGACTTTAAAATGATCAGTTGGCACAATTTTGGTATGACGAACCACACTTTTAGATCTTTTTTTCGTAGCTGCGTAACAGCAGGACTTACAATTTTCGGCATTGTAGCAATTTTTTCTGTTATTGTTTATCAACAATTGCCCTCTGTCGAAACACTCGTCGATGTCAATCTTCAAGTTCCTCTTAAAATTTATACCGCTGATGGCAAACTCATTGCAGAATACGGCGAAAAACGTAGAACACCCATCTCCATTGATACCGTACCTAAGCAATTGGTTTTTGCAATTTTAGCCACGGAAGACAGACGTTTTTTTGATCATCATGGTGTCGATTTTCGAGGCCTACTACGTGCTACCTATGTGCTCGTTTCTCGAGGAGAGAAACAACAAGGTGGTAGCACGATCACCATGCAGGTTGCCAGAAACTTTTTTCTCTCACGCCAAAAAACATTTACCCGTAAATTCCAAGAAATCTTACTCGCTGTCAAAATTGAGCGAGAATTAAGCAAAAATCAAATTTTAGAACTCTATCTCAATAAAATTTATTTCGGTAAACGCGCCTACGGGGTGGAGGCTGCAGCAGAAGTCTACTATGGCAAGTCCGTGACTGGTTTAGATTTGGCACAAATGGCCATGTTAGCAGGCCTCCCGCAGGCACCCTCATTCATCAATCCATTAAACAATCCTGAAGCCGCACTCAAACGCCGTGCTCATGTACTAGGTCGCATGTTGCATTATGGATTCATCGAGCAAGCACAATACGATCAAGCCATCGTGCAACCTTTGTCTGCCGAATATCATGGTCGTAACGTTGAGTTCGACGCCCCTTATGCTGCTGAGTGGGTAAGACAACTCTTAGTCAAATATTATGGTGAAGAAGTCTATACCTCCGGTTTCGATGTCTATACCACCATTGATTCTCGTTATCAACGTTTTGCTAAAGACACAGTGCAGCAGTCTTTACTCAGCTATGATAAACGACACGGTTATCGTGGCCCGCTGTCTAAGGTGAACGTACCAGAGAACATCACGCCTGAAGTAGCTGCCTCTTTTGTGAAGACGTTACAGTCAACGCCTAAGAGTGGCCCACTCATTCCAGCTTTGATCTTAGGGCTGGACGAAGAAAAAGCGGCTGTCTTTGTGCAACCCGGCAAATTAATCACGCTACCAGTGAATGCTTTAGCGTGGGCCAGACGTGAAGGCGCTCTGACACTCACCGTAGGTAATGTCATTTATCTAGAGCCTAAAGGAGACGGTTGGCAGTTATCTCAAATCCCACAAGTTGGTGGTGCGCTGGTTAGTCTCGATCCCCATACGGGCGGCGTGCTTGCACTAGTCGGTGGCTTTGACTTCTACCAAAGTAAATTTAACCGTGTCACCCAAGCACAAAGACAACCAGGTTCAAATTTTAAACCCGTCCTCTATGCGGCCGCACTAGAGAATGGTTTCACTGCAGCAAGCATCATGAATGATGCGCCCATTGTTTTTAAAGATCCGACTTTAGAAGGCTTTTGGCGCCCCCAAAATAGCACCAAAGATTTTTATGGACCTACACGGCTGCGCGTAGGTCTTGCACACTCTCGTAATTTAGTGTCAATTCGTTTGTTACAAAACTTAGGAATCAAGCCTGCTGTTGAAATCGCAGGCAAGTTTGGTTTTGACACCGAAACCCTACCACAAAGCCTGTCTTTGGCATTAGGGTCGCTTGTGGCCACCCCCTTACAAGTTGTTAGCAGCTATGCTGTCTTTGCAAATGGCGGATATCGTGTAGAGCCTTACATCATTCATCACATTGAAGATGTGAACGGCAATATTCTGTACGATTGCAATCCTAAAGTTGCTTGCCAAGATTGCGAAGCGCTCAGCAATGCACTGGATGCACCAGACTACGCGAAACCATTGGTAGCAGAGCGCATTTTATCTCCCCAAACAGCGTACATTATGCATTCCATGTTAAAAGACGTAATTACACAAGGAACTGGTAAACAAGCGATGCAACTGGGTCGTAAAGATCTGGCTGGTAAAACAGGAACCACCAATGATCAATTTGATGCCTGGTTTAGTGGTTACCACGCAGATATTGTCACCACGACTTGGATGGGATTTGATGAGCCAAAATCCTTACATGAGTATGCTGCACAAACAGCGCTCCCGCTTTGGATGAGCTATATGTCTCAAGTACTGAAAAATAAACCTGAACGCAACTTTCCTGTCCCTGATGGCATTGTGACTGTGCGCATTGATCCGGATACTGGTCTACTGGCCGATCCTAAGCAAACCAATGCAATTTTTGAGATCTTCGCCAAAGGCACAGAGCCTACCACCTTTGCTAAAAAACATACTGCAGAGGACGAGGACAAAGAAACCTCGATTGAGTCATTGTATTAATGCGTGAGGGGAAAAAGAAAAAAGCCATAGGTAGTGTGTGTATCACAACCTGCCTTCGCTACTTCCTGGGCAAAAGCAGCCAGTCTCAAATCCTCTCTCCGATGATGTGAGGAGAGAAGCGAAGGTAGGGTGAGGGCGGCTGAGCTGCAAGCTCAGTCACGCAAAGATCCTCGGGTCTGCTTAATTGAGGCCGTAGCTTATCTTTTTATAATTTCTCGTAGGCAGTATTTAATTCGATCACTGCATTGATAGAGGTTTGCAAGTTGCTGCGTTCTTGTTCAGTCAAAGGGACTTCAATGATTTCTTCGATTCCTTCACTGCCGATGCGCGCAGGCACACCAACGAATAAAGGCTCTTTGACACCATACTGTCCTTTGGTTAACTTCACAGCACAAGGAAGGATTTTCTTTTTATCTTTGAGGTAACTTTCGGCCATTTCAATGGCTGAAGTTGCAGGCGCATAGAAAGCAGAGCCGGTTTTTAGCAACGCTACAATTTCTCCGCCCCCTTGACGAGTGCGTTGAACAATTTCATCTAGACGCGCACGGGTGATTTTACCCTGTGCAACTAAAGTTTCTAAGCTCACACCCGCAATGTTGCTCATGGCAGTCAGAGGCACCATGGTATCGCCATGTCCGCCTAAAACATACGCTTGAACTTGCTGTACAGAGGTATTGAATTCCCAGGCGAGGAAAGTACGGAAACGTGCTGAATCTAGCACACCAGCCATACCACACATTTTATGATCGGGAGTCGAAGAGTAGTCTTGCAGAACGCGAACCATGATATCCAGCGGGTTGGTCACACAAATAACGAAAGAGTGTGGGCAGAACTCACGAATCCCCTCTCCAACGGACTTCATGACTTTTGCATTGATGCTTAATAAATCATCACGGCTCATGCCTGGCTTTCTAGGCACCCCCGCCGTGACAATCACAACATCTGCATCTCGAATATCTTGATAAGCATTGGTGCCCTTCACGGAGGCATCGAAGCCTTCTACAGGTGCACATTGTGCTAAATCTAAGGCTTTACCTTGGGGAACCCCTTCAGCAATATCAAAGAGCACCACATCCCCAAGCTGCTTTAAAAGCGCCAAATGCGCCAAAGTCCCACCGATATTCCCTGCGCCAATCAATGCAATTTTTGACCGTGGCATAGCACTCTCCATTCTATACGATAAAGACCTTGAAATATTAGCTCGACTCGTTGGGGAAGCGTATTTTATTTAGAGTCAGGAGCTGCTTGTTGAGCACCAGATGATTGATAACGTTTCATAAACTTATCAACACGACCAGCAGTATCCAACAGTTTATGCTTACCTGTGTAAAATGGATGGCATTCATTGCATACGTCTACACGCAGCGTTGTTTGACCCATAGAGGAAGCTGTTGTGAATTCATTCCCACAAGCACAAGTGACAGTGAGAGGCTGATAGGGTGGGTGAATGTTTTGTTGCATAGCCACGCAATCCTTACTAAATATTAAGCAAATAAAAAACTTTGGCAGATTGTAACCAAGTTCGCTAAAACTAGCAAGGCGCGTAGCATGTTTTACCAGCTGCCTGGCTCCCCAGAAATCCAACCAGATAATTCCTGCGGGACTCTCATTTTATCTCTAGCATCCCAGTCTGGGTAGCCTGTGGTGTGATTATTAACATCCAAGACCGCCTCTTCGGGGCATTCATAGGTCCCTAATGCATCATTGTTGATCCCTAAATAAAACCTATCGGTTTCATCGATGATCCAAATTGTCCCAACTTGTGTATTAAAGTGCCACATAGCATCCCCCCACATCCTTGTTTGATGGATATTGTAAGCCTTTTTACCAAAATTTTTTAGTTTATTAACTAAGAATGGAAACAGTACCTTCCCCACCCCCTAATAAAAAAATATGATAGACTCTTTCTTCAGGCTAAAGAAAAGCCACTACTTTTTCAACTCTCTTGGCAGTGCAAAAAAGGATACTCAGTGTGCGTTATTGTCCTTTAGTATCATTGATGGTTTATTGTGTCAGCGGCACCTGCTTAGCAGACGTTGCCTCCTCTACTTTGACTATTCCACTACCCTTGCCTAATCAAGTCATTGTAGAAGCACACGAAGAAGACGGACCCATAAATTACAATTTTGATGGGCAACCTGTCGATAAACAAAGTGACAAAAACTGGTTTATCGCAGGGGGGTCACACTACACCATTGCTGAAGCCAAACAGAAGCAAGACTCTAAGCAAAGCCGCTGCCTCTATTATCAACAACTCCATCCGCAAGTCTTAGCGCTGTCCTCTGCGCCACCTGAAGACTACGCTTATCGTAATTTCGTACAAGCCGAAATTAAATTTTTCTGTGGCACATCTCAGTAGCCCCTATTACGATCGCTTTACACCTTTTAGCAGAGGCAACAAGTGTTGACTAATATACTCCGCCGCATATAACGATCCTTGGGCGGTATAATGATAATGATCATAGATAAAATCAGGTTCAGCTGGAATATGCTGGGCTAAATCAATCATAGTCAGGTGGTTGTCTCTCGCTTTATTACGAATGATGTCATTAAAATAATGATATAAGGTATCAGAACGATCCACACGATTGGCTTGTGTCATCAAGACCAGCTGGACACCATGAATCTTACAAATTTCTATGAACATTTGTAAGTTTTTTGAGAAAGCTTGAATGAGATCCGCTTCAGGTTTGGTCTGCATCTCAGCGGGATGAAACTCATAGCGTGTCAAGACTTCTCGGCTAGTTTGCACATGACTCTTACGGGAATGTGTATACCAATAGCTACCTTGAGTACGTAAAGCCACTAAATCATTCACATTATGCATCACCACCACAATACTAGGTTTCATGGGCAATACTTTATTGATCAGAGCGTTCAGTGAATGCATGGATTCATTGGCTGAAACACCCCCATTATAAGTATTGATTTTTAATCCAGCGGCAGATTCTAATTGTCTACCCACTACATAGGGAAACCGCTTGTCTTCATCCACATACAAGCACTCGGTTGTCGAGCCGCCTAAAAAGACAATCTTATGATCAGGTGAGGCATGAATATCCGAAGGACCAATAAAACCATTACTATCAATGGCCAAACGATAATACTTGCGCTCTATGGTATTCGGTGCCACATGCGTCATATAGTCTCGACTAGGCCTTTCCAAGGTTTCTGTATTAGGCAGATACTCACGCAGCTTAATAAACCGCCCTACATTGCGATCTATAATAAGCGCAGCATGCTTTTCTAAAATCAGTTTTTTTAAACTTTTAGATTGGTATTCTGTGGCTGCATTGTTAAACAGCTTTAACGAGGCCAACC
Organism: Legionellales bacterium; assembly: GCA_023266435.1. Classification (GTDB taxonomy): domain Bacteria; phylum Pseudomonadota; class Gammaproteobacteria; order Berkiellales; family Berkiellaceae; genus JAHFQF01. The sequence continues at coordinate 24,973 of JAHFQF010000003.1, forward strand.
CATAGATCGCTAACAATAGCAGCCCATTAACCCCTATCAACGCAAGCTTAGGGTGTTTCTCAAAAAAACTCATGCCTATATCCTATTAAAACTCTAAAATTCCAATTCGGAGTTTTTAAAGCAGAGAATTCCCGTCTGATGCAGCCAACCCGCATCTTGCTTTACTTAAAAACTCTGAGCTGGAGTTTCTATACACTCGAAATCATTAGCCTAGGCCTTTGATCCCTCTCATCTGAAAAGGTCTCTGTAAGGGGGGCTGTCAACCGTTCGATGTGCAATACAGGCGCAACACCCACTTGTAATGCAGTTTCAATCGTCTGCAATGGCACCTCTGTTGGTCTATATTGCTGAGGTAGCCGGTATTTTAAATAATATGCAATCAAGAGCCAAGCTCCTGATCCTGCTACGAGCTGAGAAAGACAGTATGCCAATGGAAAACTTTTAAAACCCAGTCCTCTTGCAAGCAGCAGATAGCAATAGATCGGGAGTTGTGTGAAAGCCAATGCATTCGTGCCCATACCTACTAGACTTTTATCTATGCCTCTTAACCAGCCCTCACCTACAGATTTCAAGGTGTCAAAGACAATGCCTACGCACCAGAGTGACATATTTGCACGACTAAAATAGGATTCTTCGGCATGATATAAAGGTGCAAAATAGGGAGCAATACTGACACACAGTGTATTTCCTACCACAGCCCACAAGAGCGTGCTACGAAAATAACTGCGCGTGACTTGTTGAATCTTTTTTAAATCTTTGTGAGATGCCTGTAAGTAAACAGCCAAATTCACTTTGTATTGACCTGCTAAACCCAAAGGTAATACAAACAGCATGCGTAATGTTGAGTATCCGTTTAATGCTTTTAATGTGGCTACGCCATGAGGCGGCGCTAATACATTAAAGATCACAGCAAAGCTACCTGTTTCAAAAATTGCTGAGCCAGCATAGGGGATAGCGGCATACAACAGCTTAAAGCTATCTACAAGACTTTCTTTGACTAGCTGCCCGCGTGGACCAATTCGATGTAATTTATCGCGATGTTTGTAAAACAGCAGCCCAGTATGTATTGCAGAAGGCAGCATTCCAGCCAAAGCAAAGGCCGATGCAAATCCTCGAATCGCCTCTAACTCTTTAGCAGTCAAATACCAAGCTGATAAGCTTAGCAAAGCAACCGCTCGGGCACCGTTTGCCATCACATCAAAATGGCTGCTTTCTGCTGCATTCGATGCAACAATCCCAAGGACATTACTTAAAAAAAACAATGGTCCACCCGCATATAAATACTGATGAATCATTAATGTAGCGCCCTCTATGACATGCTCATCATTATGCAATACTTGGAGTAATTGTTTAGAGGGTGCTAGTAACGCAAAACTGAACACAGATAAAGTCAGCGCTGCCATCAATGTGGTAGTCCAAGGCTTTAATAAGGCATTATGTCTATATCCATCTGACAAAACAGGTTGAAATCGATACAACATCATACCTGCAGGAGCCAGCACTAAAAAAAGCACTGTCAAACCAGTCCCTACAATTGCAGAAGCATCTTCTTCATCGGACACAGCGCTGATTAAAGTAACGCTGATCACATCTACTAAAAATCGCAATGCCATAGCCCCGACTGCTGCACTATATCCAGCAAGTGGTATAAAGTGCTCAGTCACTGCGGTAGATTCATCCTCCGTGGCGGACTGCTGCGTAAAATACTGATAAGTCCAGCTCCACGCGGATCGTAATCCCCGCCACACCGCATGGGCAGGTCTGGCCACAAAACGACTGTATAAGCCTTCATTCTGCATAGAGGCGCCAGAGGCAGCTGCAGATCGATCCATGATCACCTTCCCTTGATTTGTTGACCAACGATGTTAACATAGCTTTTCAGAGATTGCTTTATTCGCTTAGGGAGAAAACTATGAAATTATATTATTCAAAAGGCGCTTGCTCATTGGCTGTACGCATCGCATTATGCGAAATGGAGATTCCCTGTGAATTTGAGGCAGTGAATTTAAAAACCAAACAAACCGAAAAAGACGTTAACTTTCTTACTATTAATCCTAAGGGGTCGGTTCCTGCTTTATTATTAGACAACAACGAAGTCTTGACTGAAAACTCCGTCATTCAACAATATTTGGCGGACAATTATGTCGCTACGTCTCTGTTACCTATTGCAGGCTTAAGACGTTTCCGCATTTTAGAATGGTTGAATTTTATCAGCACAGATTTACATAAAGCCTGCTCGCCACTTTTTAATGCGAAAGTCTCTGAAGAAGCCAAAGAAGAAATTTTTAAGCCCATTTTAAAAAGCAAGTTAGATTTTACCAACGCACAACTAAAAGGCAACGACTATTTAACGGGCGAGCTGTTTAGCTTGGCAGATGGGTATCTATTCGTTGTACTCTTTTGGCTACCTGGACTCAAACTTTCTCTCTCAGATTGGCCAAATTTAGAGCAATATTTTAGTCGTGTGAAACAGCGCCCCATGGTGCAAAAAGCATTACGTGATGAAGGATTAGCGCTCAAATGAGCCGATTACATAAAGCAGAGATCATCTCCATTGGGGATGAACTCTTGTATGGTCATGTACAAGACACGAATGCTACCTGGATCAGCAATCACTTAGGCGAGGCAGGTTTTCAAGTCATACATCGCGCCACTGTGCCAGATGAAACAGAAGCTATTTTGAGAGCCTTTCAAGAAGCAGAGGCCAGAGCAAGCGTGATCATTGTGACCGGTGGCTTAGGTCCAACCAGCGATGATCTGACCAAGCCGTGTTTTTGTACTTACTTTGGCTGTGAACTTGTTTTAAACGAATCGGCATTAGAGGACGTGAGTACGCTTTTTGCTCGACGTGGTATCTCCCTAACAGACACCAATCGTACTCAAGCTTATCTACCTGCCGCTTGCATTAAATTAACGAATCAACTGGGCACGGCACCTGGGATGTGGTTTGATAGAGGTGAGAAAACATTCATCGCCTTACCGGGCGTGCCCTATGAAATGATCCACTTGATGAAAGAAGAAGCGCTCCCTAGGCTGCTTAGAAAATATACGCCCCAAACTTTATTACATCGCACTATACGCACCGTGGCCATTGGCGAGTCTTATTTAGCCAATAAAATAGCAACCTGGGAAGCAGCCTTGCCGCCTGAGCTACATTTGGCTTATCTGCCTAGACCCGGTCAAGTCAAGCTACGTCTCACTACTTATGGCTTAGATGAGGCTGTATTAAAATCTCGACTGGAACAGCAGGTCGCACAATTGTTGCCACTCATTGAATCGCACGTCTATGGTTTTGAGCACACTGAATTAGAAGAAGTGGTAGGGACTCTGCTGAAAGAGAAAGGGCATACTGTTGCTGTAGCAGAAAGCTGTACGGGTGGTTATCTTGGCCATTTATTCACTAAAGTGCCAGGCGCTTCAGCGTATTTTTCTGGCGGCATCATCGCTTACAGTAACACAATCAAAGAAACCGTCTTACAGGTCAACCCGGACACTTTAAAAGAATATGGCGCCGTGAGTGAACAAACTGTTCGCGAAATGGCACTCGGCTTGCGTCAACTTTTTAAAACAACGCATGCCGTTGCTGTCAGTGGGATTGCTGGTCCAGATGGCGGCACACCAGATAAACCTGTAGGCACTATTTGGATCGCTGTTGCCAATGAAACAGAAGTGCAGACCAAAAAATTCATTTTACACACAGATAGGTTAGTCAATATAGAGTTTTCAGCAATCCATGCCTTAAATGGATTACGCAAACTCTTATTAAAACAAGCCTGGTAAAGCAAGGAGCACAGAGCATGACCGGAGTGCCTGGCTTTGGTGCTTACAAAACTCCGAGCTGGGGTTTTGCTAATATCCAAGCATGTCTGCCAGGTTTTATTTTTCTTTGATTGCGCTCAAAGCCAAGATAGCAGCCCCAGAAACCAGATAGCCAGGTCCTAGCGGATACCCTGCACTGACTAGTTTTTGTGCAACCATGGGAGCAGTACCACCAAAAAAGGCGGCCGAAAAATTCCATCCCAAACCCACCCCGGTGCAACGGATAGTGGGCGGCAGTTGCAGAAAAAGGAAATAGGCAATGCTGGCAGTCACCAAAGCATCAAACACCGTAAATAGGATGAGCGCCTGGGCTATCCAGCTATGATTGTCTGCCTGTGCCGCAAAGAACATCCAGGGTGCAGTCAAGGCCATCCCAATTGCCCCCAGCCTTAAAATCCAAGTATTGTGTTTTTCACCCCAGAAAAAAGCAATGAGCGGCGCAAAGAGCGCTACCCCTAACTCACAGAGCGAGCAATATACATACGCTGTAGAAATTCCGAGCGTAGTATGCTTGGCTAAATAAGCAGCATAGTATCCATTACAGGTATAAACAAACACACAGACAAAAATAGAAGTTAACACGATCCTCAGCATGGGAATTGGATAGTGCATTAAAGCCGTAATGGGATTGCGTTGAATACGATGCTGGGATTGCATCTCACGAAATACTGGTGTCTCTGCTAGTTTGAAGCGAAACAGCGCTAAAATCAGAGCCAGAGCGCCTACTATCAAAAATGGCCAGCGCCAATGCGTGTCACTGACCGCATAATGAGAGAGTAAAGAGACGATACTGCCCCCCACACACATACCCCCTGCACTGGCGGCAATAATCAGTGCCCCTGAAAACGGTTTGGGAGAATGCTCCATCAAATAAATGGCTGAGCTCTGATACTCACCTGAAACAGCGATGCTTTGCAAAATACGAAAAAATAACAATAAAGCGGGCGCAAGCATGCCTACTGATGCATACGTTGGCAAAGTCCCCATCCCCAATGTCGCGACACCCATTAAGAGGATCGCAAATATCATAGGGGGTTTACGCCCTAGGCGGTCAGAAAAATAGCCAAACAAAAGGGCGCCCAGTGGTCTAAAAAAATACGCTGTAGCAAATAGTCCGTAAGTCATGATCAAGCCAGCCGATTCAGAAATGACTGGGAAAAATTGCTTACTCAGGGTAGGGCTTAAAAACAAATACAGACTATATTCAATCCATTCTATAAAAGTATTAGAGACAGCAAGTGTTGTTCTAAAAAGCGTCATGATGCTGCTCTCTTTTGCCAAAAATTTTCAGATCAGCGCGCGCGCCTAATGAGGCTGAAAAAAAGCCGACTATACCGAGCATACCGGATAGTGCCATGAGCATCCAGGGCGCCGTGTCATCCTGGAAATACTGCATCAATGACAGCGATACTAGGGGCGTGGTACCACCAAACACACTCATAGATAGGTTAAATACAAACGACACACCCGTAAATCTGACGTCTTTTTGAAAACTACCAATTAATAAAGCAAATAGTGGTCCCGCAACAAAAAAGACCACCATACCTAACGCAAATATGCCTATAAACACTGGGAATAAGTGTGCTGCCGTGAGTAGCATAAAGATAGGTTTAGCCAATAGCACGAGCCCACAGCAGCCTGCTAGAAAAATGCGATGACAGCCAAACCTATCGGATAGCATACCAAAAATAGGCACCCCAATACTTACCAACAGTAGCTCTAATGAGGTCAGCAGCATACTCTGTTGTAAAGAAAATCCATGTACTAGCGTCAGGAAGGTCGGCAAAAAAACTGTGGCCAAATAAATCGTGATGCACAAGCTGGCTGTCATTAGTGTTAATGCCGTTACATCACGCCGATGATGTTTCCAAAGCGCACAAACGGGGTTAACCTGCGTGCATGATTCCTTGGATGAGACAAGAGACAACCTAAATTTTAATGCAATAATACCCAGTATCAATGAAAACAAAAAAGGTAAGCGCCAAGCAAACGCTTTAATCTCTATTTCTGTGAAGAAAAAAAGCAAGGCGCCAACTACTAAAGAGCCTACTAATACACCAAAATACGCGCTGCCTAAAATAGCGGCGCCAACAAATCCTTTTTTTTCTGGTCCAAATACTTCAGACAGATACACAGCAGCACCAGCCTCCTCACCACTGACAGCAAATCCCTGTAGTAATCGACAACAGGTCAATAAGAGCGGAGCACACATGCCTACAGAGTCATAAGTAGGCAATAAACCAATCATCACTGTAGATAAAGTGATGATCACAATAGAAAGGACTAAGGCAGGTTTTCTGCCTTTTTTGTCCCCAATATATCCAAAAAAGAGAGCACCCAATGGACGAGTCAAATAACCACTGGCAAATACACCAAAGGTAGACAACAGTGCAGGCAGTGTTGCTGTTTGCGGAAAGAAAAGCTGCGCAATATAGCTCGACAAAAAAGCGTAAACGATAAAGTCATAAAATTCATAGACATTGCCAAACAGCGTGGCATAGAATCTCTTATCTTGAAACAGCGCAATCAATTGATTCATAAATTAAGAAAGCTTTCTTATGTTGTAATGTGGTACTCGGCATTGTACGTTAATATCTCTGAAAAGGAATCTTTTAGTCAGACAGAAAACAATTAATCGGGCGAGCAGATCGCACCAACTAATAAGTTGGTCAATTAGCTCATGCAGCTTGAAGCATTAAAATTTTGAAAAATTGAGTGATGAAAATGCTGAGATAGCTGATTGGTTGATTCGATTAATGCGAAGCCAGCGCAATTGGGGGCTTTGGGATATGTTTTTCTTATCTGCGTAATGTGAAGGGTTTTAAGTGGAATCACAAGCGTGTGTACAGGATTTACCGAGCACTATCGCTGAATCTGCGCATCAAGCCCAAGAAACGAAGAATCAGGGAAAAGCCGGCGGCATTGGCGGAGCCAGATGCAATCAATCAGTGCTGGTCGATGGACTTTATGCATGACCAATTGCAAAATGGCAGAAGCTTTCAACTATTGAATGTTATTGATGACTTTAATCGCGAAGGACTTGGTATTGAAGCAGACTTTTCATTACAACCTGTCGAGTGATCCGAACGTTAGAGCAGATCATGGAGTGGCGAGGTAAGCCAAAAATAATTCGATGCGACAACGGACCTGAATATATTAACGCGGAGTTAACTGAATGGAGCAAAAAGAACGGGATAAAGATTGCTTTCATCCAACCAGGAAATCCGCAACAGAATGCCTATGTGGGGCGCTATAATCGAACTGCCCGATGTGACACCTTGCAAATAATGACCGAGCTCACCAAGGTAAAATGTGCTGTGAAAGAACACCATATGCACTTTGCTTGACTTGAAGAAGGTGGGGCCGAAAAGAATACAGCTCAAATCTAACCGTACAGACGCTCTGGTAAAACCAGGAAACTGTCAGATCGGTTTTGAGCCACTACATATACAGTGTGAGATTAAGTCTGGTCTTTTAGAGCTTATAATGTGCTGGTTTTACCAGGGCCTTCTTTTGTTTTTACCGGCCCTGCAGTCATCGGAGATGGATTGGGCGAAGTCTGAGTCTGAGGCTGAGTTTTTAGTAAATTGAATGCTGCTGTCATTGGCGCATTCGCTTTTGTTAGAAAGACCGGTTCATTATCGGGGCGAGCTATTGGAAGTTCTTTTAGTGGAGTTTCGGCATGCTTAAAGGCTCGTCTTTCCTTTTCTTCTACAAGCCGACTCTGATGACTATCATCATGAAGTTTGGTCCCTGTGATTTCATCTATCTTCATATGTTTAGCATTGAGATCTTTCTCCAAATAAAAGTATATTTTTTCTCCGCTTTTGTTTCGAACACAGAGTCCCTCGGGTGCTAGCATAGCATATTTATCTGTTGCTAAAATCCGTTTAATCTCGCTCTTAATATGCTCATCATTCACTTCTAGGACAACAAATTCTACTGCGTTAACAAGCTTAGGATGTCCAGCCGCATCTTTACGCATCCACGAACAATTAGCATGTATATTCATTTGATCAAGGATTTTTTCAATATCGCCAGTATTCTCTATATTAATTGAAACTTCAAGCACACTCACACCTTTTTTTCCCCCCTTGAAATACCTTTGGAGATCTTTGCGATGCTGTTCTAGCTGGATTATCTCTCGTGATTTTCTTAGGTTATAAACAGAGTCTATTCCCTCTTCGGGTAGCGTGTTTTCAGACCGTTCCGGAAGTTTATGTCCTTCAGCGAGATCCATAAGCCGTTTTTTTGTTCTGCCCTGAATGCTTTAAGCCTCTCAGCATAGGCTGCTTCAGCTGCAGAAAAAGCGTCTTGAAACTCTTCTAGTTGT
>JAHFQF010000112.1 GCA_023266435.1 Legionellales bacterium
GTGTGTTTGGGGGCACTCATCAAATCAATTGCGGGTGACGCGCAATGCTAATCGACTTGTATCCAATTTAACCTATGCAAACTTTTGTCGAGGGGGCTTCGTCGGTAAATTTGCTGCTTGGTGTAATGGGCTTTTCAAGCCAGTGGATATGGCGGATGAGTTGCAGGTATTGCATCCAAATACTGATCCTGATTGCTGGTATGCGCAGGCTCGTGTTTTTGTAAGAGACACAACTCGCGGAGCATTCATGCATGCTTTGCAAGCTGGGTGTGAAACCGACTTGGCGAGAGTGGATTTAGAATTTTGCCTACATATATTTGTACGGTTCAATAGGGCTTTCGCTGCTTCATTAGATAAACTAGGCCCAGATGTATTACAACAACATCCATCGCTAGCACATATCAGGGCTTCCAGTTGCGATCTTGGCAATGTTTGTTTAGAGGTATTGTTTTATGATCCAGCATCAGGGAGAGAAACAATATCTTGTAGAGACGTAAGATTTTTTATTAGACAAGCAGTAGGTATCTTGCGTGATGCGCAAACTTTAAGCGCTCAAGATAGTTCGCTGGATCTTGGATGTAATCCTCATTTGTCTAGTAGAGTATTGAGTAGTTATTATGGGGACCTCCTAAATGGCATGGGGGCTCAAATAGAGATACAAGAAGCGCGGTTTGACCAACCCTCATTAATAATATGTTTAGCCCCCCCCTTAACGTATTATCAACAAAGGCCTCCTCAAGCTTTGCCTGACAATGCTATTGTGGCACCTGATGATCTTGAGCCGGCGCTTGATGATGATGATGAAGTACCAACGGAGATGTACCGTAAAGTGTTCAAATAGTATCAGAGGAGTCGAGCAGAGCCCGTGATGGTGCCTGAGCGCGCTTGCATATCAGCCCCTTCATCCGGGGCCCCTCAGCAGCAGCCATCATCCTCCCACAAAAATCGTGGGAGGGGGCGATCGAAGCAGTAAATATGTGAAGGTAGGCTGCTCTCGATCTTACTTGAACGCTTTGTATCTGCTATCTGGGAGGGCGTTCAAGAGCGCAATATTTTTCCAGGTTTTAATTTCACGAGGGCTGTGAGCAGGGTTTTGCCTGTATGGTGAATGATGTGCTGTAGGCGATCAGCAAAAGATTCTTTAATCACGTACTCAACTCGATACATTTTCCCTTTTTCTTCGCGATGGTATTCAAACATAAAGTCATCGCTGGTTTTGATTTCATCCACGAGTCCTAGCTTGATGGCGTCTTTGGCATGCCAATGTTCTCCAGTGGCTGTTTTTTCCAGATTGATTTTTCGATAATCTGCGATGTGCTGTTGAAATAGACGATGGACATCTGCTAATTCTTCACGAAACTTGGCGCGACCTTGCTCAGTATTTTCACCAAACACAGTAACTGTGCGTTTGTATTTGCCGGCGGTGTAGGTCTCATAGTCTACATCGTGTTTTTTGAGAAGTCGGTGAAAATTAGGCAATTCGGCGATGACCCCGATACTCCCAACAATGGCGAAAGGGGCCGCAATGATTTTATTGGCAACGACGGCCATTAAGTAACCGCCACTGGCTGCTACCGAATCAATGGCAACAGTGAGCTGGATGTTCTGAGCTCTGAGCCTTGCTAATTGAGAGGCGGCCAGCCCGTAGCTGTGCACATAGCCGCCATGGCTATCTACTGTGACAAGCACCTCGTCACGCTCAGTGGCTGTTGTGAGGATTGCATTAATGCATTCTCTTAAATTATCTACTTCGCTGGCTTCGACATCGCCTTGAAAATGAATCACAAACAATCGCGAATCAGGCTCTATGGTTTCCTCTTCTAGTTTTTGCTTAGGCTTTTGTTTGGCGGCCTTCTTCTCTTCTTTCCTCTCTTTCTTTTCAGTGAGTTTTTTTTGTTTTTGGTAGCGTTTATAGGCAGCTTCCTCTAAAGTTTCTTCTAGAAACAGCTCTTCAATTTCATCTAACTCTTCGCTTAAATTAGTTAGGACAATAGAGCCATCGCTGGACTCTTCACTGCGATGGTTGCTAATAATCCGCGCGATCCCACTCAATACAAATAGCAGGCCAAAAATAACACTTAGAAGCTTGGCTAAAAAAAGACCGTATTCAAAGAAAAAAGAAGTCATTCAGATATCCTCTATTAAATGCTTTAACATCCGTAAGCAGTCAAATTCTAGAAAATGAGAACAGCCATTAAACGCCCATTATACCCAAGACACTTCAAAATGCGTAGTTTATAGCAAAGCGAATTTAGCCAGATGAAGTTTTCTGAGCCGAGTAATAGTTAAGGCGAGGAGGGCGGCAGATGGCTAAATTCGGGCAGCTAGAAACATGTATTTTGGAGTATCTTGGGTATACACATGAGTCGCTTCTTTTTCTCCTGCTTGCAATCAGTTTTGACGCAAAGTAACATCAAAAGTCAAGGTCTTCCCGAAACAGCCATGAGAAAAAGGTATTTATCAAACTATAGGGATGTATGTATGCCCCCGCCTCCATTTTTTGTTAGCGCTCGCCCGCTGGCCGATGCCTTTCGTTGGCTTTGGGATGCAGCGAAACCTCAAGATAGAAGATTGATTTTAAGCACAGTAGATGACGCAGCCAAATTATCTCAAATGCTTGCTGACTTTGATTTAGATAAAGCGGCGTATTTTCAAGAAATAGAGGAGATTCAGCAGGCGAAAAAAAAATGTGAAGGAGCGCTTAGAGAGTCTGGCGCGCCTGTGTACGCATTAGACGCAGAGTCTTCTTATAGTGCTGAAATTACTAAACAAGCAAAGCGTGTGTTGGCGGCTGTTAATGCAGACACAGTGGTTGAGTTTGAAGCTTTAGGAGAAAGTGAAGTTGAGCAAATTTCAGCAGTAGAAAAACGACTCCGTGCATTATTAATAGATGCGCTTCATCAGACTATTGCGCTAAATCTAGAGCAGTTAGCGCAGGCCGAGATGATTTTAGCTTCCAATGCAGCAGTCATGATCCATGTGAGAGACTTGCAAGCCGTAGTCGCTGGAGCCGACCAAGATTCGGATACTGAAACAGTAAATTATGATGCAGCTCAAACGCCATCACCAGCACACACAGCGGTAAGTGAACCCACTATAGCTGAATGGACTGCTGGGGAGGCTGCACTACCAGCAGAAGCTGTCGCACCACCAGAAACTGTAGATCCCTTGGAATCATTACCCCCGCCTTTAACGACCCAAGCATTATTATTAAAACTACAAGGCTATTTGTTGGAAAATAAAGACTTGTTGATTGGTGGCTCTCAGCTTCATATTCATGCCGTCACCGAGATGATTTTTCAACATCCAGAAACCAATATAACGCCAATTTACGTTGCGTGGCGTTGTATGGATTCAGAAGTGGAGACTGTACAGTGGCCTATGCTGACTGTGGCGCCACACTCATTGAAAGCAAACAATACTTGTTTCAGTACAGCGGATACTTATGAGGGAGGGGGGTTGATTTTAGAGGAAGCATCACGCTTGATTCGTTTGCAATTAGCTAAATGTGTATTAGCCTGCACAGACAGTGCGCTACCTCTAGCGCTGCGTGCTGAGCTTTCGACGCAAGTAGTTTTTTATTTGGCTGAGATACAAAGATCGCATAACGACACGATAGTCTCTCAAGATAGCCCCAGCTGTTACCCTGGGACATTCACACGGTTAGCGCAGATGTTAAGATTGCATCCAGCTTATAAAGATCTGTTCCCGCCACCAGACGATAGAATGATAATTGCTGAAGCATTTTTTGCAAAATTAAGCCGCATTTTTTTTGATAGGTGTGCCAGCTTAGAAACACTGGATGAAAAGTCTGTTTATTTTGATGCGTTGGCAGGTTATCTCCGTTCAGAATATCTTCCAGTGTTATCAGATTCTTATTTGACCTTTGCAGATGCGCTCGCTTTACCTCAATGGCGAGAATGTCGTTTGGCACTGCGGTTAGCGATACGAGAAGGAGAGACTGAATACAATTTTATTAGAAATTTTTTGCAAAATTTACAAACCCTGGGCCGTATCAAAGAAATTAGTCCTGTATCAGAGAGCTGGTTGCGCTATTTGCTAGTCTCCTTGGTCGACTCAAGAGAAACCTTAGCCAAGGTATGGTATAAACTGGAGGTATTATTTATTCAAAAAGAAGAGCCAGATGCTGCGCTAACGAAAAGCTCTGCGCCGCTATTGCCGCAATATGAGCAGCTGCCCTCCAAGCGTAAACGCTCAGTAGCGGACGAGGGAGAGCCTCCGGCAGATGAGGAAAGAGGTATCTATAGGCGTCGCAGAAGTCAACGTAGCCCTAGCCCAAGCGCAGAGAGCCTTCTCGAGCACTTGTGAATCTTAGGCTACCGCAACAAATTGAAGCATCTTGGGTATATACGCAAGATGCTTCAATAATAGACAGGAAGCGCCCTCGAAGTGTTGACTCTGCCCCCTTCGGAATAAGTAGTTGTAGGACTTGAGCGCCCACTGGGATTTCGAGAGCCAACCAAAGCAGGCTCCCCCCAGACTAGGGGAACGGCAGTGTCCGGTAAGTCAAATAACTGCCCTGGCGACATAGGTTGGAACGTACGCCCTGCATCAGCGGTTTCTTTTTGACGCAATGCATTGGCTTCAGCTTGCTCATATTGCGCCTTGGTATTTTTATAAAATTCAATAGCACGCCGATAGACAGCATAGCCAGTGAAAAACTTCCAACGCAGAGGATATTTTAGGCGTTCGACCTTCTGATAAGTAATATTTTCTGTATAGAGTTTTTTCCTCTTGATCTGACGCTTAATGGAATAGGTTTTAGTCACCAGTACCAGTGCAGCAACGCATCCAATAAAAAATCCAATAATGGGAAACGATAACCAACGATGCATCACCGAACGAATGGTGATCTCGTTGTAAGTGTCCAACACATAGCCTTTTTTCACTTTAAGTGCATGTGGTGCCACAGCCGCTTTTGAAAAATGTTTTTTATGAGCTTGAATTGCGAAGGGTCGTCTAAACAACACTTGAGCAGTCAGCCATGGCGGTGTGATTGCTTGCTCCTTGGGTTTGGATTCTAAGATATTTTGATCTTGCTGTATTTTTTTTAATTTTTTCTCTAAAAATAGCAAGGTATTTTCTGTTGTTGGATGATAAGGTAAAATGAATTTTCTATAAAACTCTAATTTCTCTTGAGTCCGCTCTTGCCATATCCAAGCATTGCTTTCACGAATTTGACCGGTTAAAAATCTCACCTGATGCATTCTATTTTGCCAGTCCTCATCCTCGGTGATATCCGAATGCGCACAAGTAGTATCACCAGACATAGCTTTGAGCGCAAAATTATATTTTGAATCATGTGAGGGGGGGGCGAGTGACGGATCATTGAGTGTTTTGCGATAAAGCTCAGCATCTTGCTCAGAGAGCAATATCACCTTGCGTTCGGTAGTTGCTTTATTTTCTATCCATAGCACATGGTAACAAGTTTTTACTGCAGGCTGAGATAAAATTCGGTTGTTTTGATTGGAAACCAACAGATTTGGCGACGCATGAATGGAATCTGGCTCTATACTCAATGCTCTATGATCCATTGCAAGCTGAGAGAGTTCAGTACTCATGTTTAAGCAAGCCGTTCCGTGTCGCAAAAAGAGTTGATCTCCCAACTTTCTAAAGCTAGGCAGGAGTTGAAAAGCTTTTGGAGTATATCTTGTATGAGCGTCTAGTCTTGCAAGCTCCAATTCATTTCTTTTTTCTGCCTCTGCTTGTACTTGCGCTTCCTGTTGCAACTCTGCTTCGGCTTGTAGTTCCACTTCAGCTTGTGCGGCAGGGTATGAGGAGTGAACTGTTTTTTCTCGGCAATACCGCACACAATGTTGGATGACCGATTGTACTTCCGCCTTTATTTTCCTCAGTGTGTCGGCATCGTGCTCATAGGGGGATGATTTGTCTGCGTAGCTCTTTGCAAGATTCTCTAAAATAATTTGGGTGTTTTCAGTAGTATGATCGCCTAAAAATAACCTGCTGGGATCCAATTCCATTTTTGAGAATACTAAACCTTCTGCATGCTTCAGTAATCTCTGTTTTTCTTCTAATGTGCTCGATTTTTTGACTTTATTTAAGAGCGCTCTGCGATAAATTGCTTTGACTTTTTGGTTGGCAGCTCTAAATGCGCCTTCATGGATTTGATCTATCAAATTTTCTCTTGCAATCTTTAGGATAGATTCTTTTTCATGAGGTATCTTTTGGGTGTCTAAATAATGATGAAGTGCAGTATTACCTACAAACGCAACATTTTGGCTAGCAGCCAAATCACGAGCTCGCATCACGCCCTGTAATAAAGCTTGTTGTGTCGTGGTAGGGGAGAAGCTCACAAAAGCTTTCGCGCCAGAGGTTTTTACTGGTAGTAGGGCGCTCCCAGTAGAGGCTTTGGCTAATGGCAGATCCGTACCAACAGTATGGATTTGATCAAAGTAGGCAAAATATTCGCTGGGACCACAGCCTAGTTTGGATTTAATCACCTCTGCATCGGATGACCCTAACTCAATCCGCTCTCCGCCATTAATAGGCAGAGCACATAGAATATTATCTTGATTGAAATATAAAACATACTTATATTGCGTAGGGGTGGGGTGTGCGGTATAGAAGGCAGCAATTTGCTCGGCTACCGTTTGATTAGAGACACCAGTAAAGTGTGATCCGATATCAATGATTGCTTGATATTCATGAAAATCGGGGCACTGAGCCGATAGTTGCTCTAGATAGGTTTGCGCATTTTTAGTGTCAACATTTAATATATCGGAACGCGCTTTGCTACGTAAAATAGCAATTGTTTTTCCATCGGTGCCCATAGAAAGGGATTTTTTGAAAGTAATGTCTGGATCCAAAATCCCAGGGTTGTCAATTGTTCCAGAAGCTCCCTGAATGATATGAAGCATACTAGTAAAGTCACTAGAGTTGCTGTTTAGCATAAAAGGATACAGTTTTATTTTATTCAAAATCAGTTTTTGCGATATCAACAAAACAACCGATCGATTCTCCTTAATGGTATCCCAGATTGCATGAATTGTAGCGGGATCTTTCTCTATGATAGATTGTACTGAATAGAGATCAGGCCGAATATGCAGCTCTTCAAACAAAGCTCGAGCAAGTGCTTGTTTTTCTACGTCACTGGATTGTGATTCAAATTGCTCAATAAAAGCATCTAAGTATTTTTCTAAAGAAACCTTTGAAACCCCCCTTTTAAGTTGAGCTACTGTTGTATAGCCAAAAGTTTCATATAAGCTTGCAAATCTTGAGTTTTCTCTGGGGTTATTATTGCCCGCATAAGGGATTGCTATCTCTTGATCGACGAGTTCAGTATGTTCTGGGTGCCTGCTAAATCCATAATTAACATTTTCTTCCTTGCTAAGAATCAAAGGTAAAATGCTATTAAACTGCGCTTTGCAGAATCCAATAATGCGTTTTTTGGATTCGTCACAAGCCTCAAAAGCGCTAGGTAATTTCACATCTTGTGAGTTTTCTGCAAGATAAGCAATAATCTCTGCTCTAGAAGGCTCTTTCAATCCTTTGAGGGCGCTATGTAAAATGCTGTCAGGATCATCCGCCATTTTTCGCACAATCTCGGACAAAAGCACGTTAAATGCTGCTTTATTGAGCGTGATATTTGGCACCATGAGTTGATCGTAAAA
>JAHFQF010000113.1 GCA_023266435.1 Legionellales bacterium
AAGAAGCGTAATTTAAAATTTGCTAGTGAGCTATTGCTAATAAAAGCGGTTTCCGAGAAATTGACTGCTTGCGCTATGGCAAGCATTTGAGCTTCATTCAACTTATCCGCATTAAATACGACCCCCGCAGTATTGCCTCCTTGGTCATGGGCGGTGAATGCATTGACGACATGAACGTCTATTTTCATTTTCAATCCTTTCTTAAAGCTGTAAGCCGATAGGCTTTATTTATAATAAAAAAAGTCAGTTGTCTATTGTTTTTTTGATAAAATAGTAACATGACCCTAAAAATAATGTTATTTTAAGGCAATCAGCTTTTTAAACTATTTGGAGTAACATAATGTTTCCAGCAGCTAGGTCATCGACAAAAGGGCTTGCCGGCCTCTCTTCGGCAACAGCGCAGCTTGAAGGTATTTTGCTGTTAAACAAGCCTGGAGTTTCTAGCAAACATATTGATCCCGGTGCTTTAACATCACAAGTTTTTGCAATTGCTGCGCAGTGTGGTACACCTGCTCAGTTAGAGGCTGAGAATCAGACACATTCCTCAGACGTTTCTCAGCGTATTGCTGAATTTCAGCGACTTGTGCAACAGTGTTTGGATAGAATAACCGAAATTAAACAATACAATGCTTCCAAAATTACTGATATTAGATCCACAATGCTAACTTTAATTAAAGCAGATGATGGGGCAGCCTTGGAACAAACTTTCAAAGATTATCAGGGCGGCGCTGATAGCTTAGAGTATTTAGCATATGGATTACGTGTTGCGGCCGCCGAGGGAAAACTGAAATGTCTAGCCTATCTGATAAAATCTAGATGTGCGAATATTCTGCAGGCTGGCAAAGACAGTGGAAAAGTCGCCATTCATCGTGCTGTTGAAAATGGTCATGTTGCAGCCTTTACAGCGCTTCTTAGAGCCACTGATAATCAAGATTACTATGCACCTTGTCGTCAATTGCAATGCAAATTACCCAATGGCCAAGATACTGTTGACTTAATAGCAGCTTCTCTTATGCGAGATAAATTTATCGAAGCAGCAAAAGCAGTGCTAGAAGATCCGAGCATGAGTGATCATAAAATGGGAGATTTCTCTAAACTGCTGCAGCGTCTCACTGTGCTGCAAGGCCAAAAGCTAAAAACAAAACTCGCTTTCTAGAACAGTGCCCCCCCGTAGGCTGTTTTCGAAATTGCGCAAAAAGCCCGTCCATAATGTACACCCACTACCTAGTTGTCTGCTGGTGGGTGTCCCATGATGCACTTAAAGAACGAATGCTTATAGTGACCCAGTAAAAAGCTGCTCATACCACTTCTTTCGGGGTGGGGCTCAGTGTAGCGCTCTAGTTCCTTGCCCAAAACCCGCAGATAATAAAATAGGCCCAAAAGGGCCTTTTTTATTATCTGGATGCTCAATTAAAAGATGTATAAAGTTTGGCTGTCCCTTTTTCCCTCGAGCCAGACCCCTATTTTTAATTGACAGTCTCCGGCGCGATCACTAGCATGAGTGGCGCACACAGAAAACTGAATTTTTTTGGAAAAATATTATTTATGCAGCAAGATGAAGCGCTTGATTTATTAAAAATGGGGAAAAATATTTTTCTTACTGGTGCTGCTGGTTCAGGAAAAACCTATTTGTTAAATCAATATATTAACTATATTAAAAAAAATAATGTAGTGATTGCCGTCACTGCCTCGACAGGCATTGCGGCAACTCATTTGCAGGGTACCACTCTGCACTCATGGTCTGGAATAGGTGTAAAGGATACTCTTACCCAGAAAGATTTAGAAAAGTTACTTTCAACGAGTCGTATAAAGCGCAATTATAAAAAAACTAAGGTACTGATAATTGATGAGATATCTATGTTGCATAAGTATCAGCTTGATATGGTCGATGCTATTGCTCGTTATATTTCAAATTGTGATACGGTTTTTGGTGGTATGCAGGTTATATTATGCGGGGATTTTTTTCAGTTGCCGCCGGTTTCCACAGGCTTTTCCATAGGGGAAATACAGTTTGCATTCGAAGGTTCTGCCTGGGAAAATGGAGGGTTTCATGTTTGCTACCTACACGAACAGCATCGCCAAGTGGATGATCCACTGGTTGCTGTTTTAAATGATATACGTGGTGGTACGGCTGGCGAGCATACAAAAATCCCATTACGTACGCGTTATAAAAAAGAACCACAAGGGGCTACTAAAGCAACAAAATTATATTCACGCAATATGAATGTAGATGCCATTAATGAGCAGGAGCTTGCCAGTCTTCATGGGCAGGAAAAAATATATCAGATGGAAACCAAGGGTTTCAGCGGTTTGATAGCAGGACTTAAGAAAAGCTGCCTCGCTTTAGAACAGTTAAAGCTAAAGATAGGCGCCGAAGTGATGTTCATAAAGAATGATATTTTAGGAAAATATGTCAATGGTACTCGTAGTGTTGTTGTCGGTTTTGACAAAAATGAAGGTTGGCCTATCGTTAAAACTTACGATAATGAAATGATTCTTGTTTATCCGGAAGAATGGAAGTATGAAGATAATGGAGTGGTACATGCAACGATTACACAAATACCACTTCGTCTTGCCTGGGCGATCACCATTCATAAAAGTCAAGGGATGACATTGGATGCAGCAGAGATAGATTTGGGCGATGCATTTGAGCCTGGTATGGGGTATGTTGCATTATCAAGGGTGCGCAGCTTAAGTGGTTTAAAACTTATGAACCTGAATGAAATGGCATTGACCGTGCACCCTAAAATTCTTCAGCAAGATAAGATTTTCCAGAAAAACTCAGCTGATACACTCCAATATTTACACTCTTTATCTGAAATAGAAAAAGCACAGTATCATGAAGAAACACTTATTGAACGTTTTGAAGGTGGCAAGACAAAGGGGGTAGATAAGGGAAAAAATAATAAAATAAAAAAAACAGAAAATCTTACTCATATGACAACATTAGCAATGCTTAAAGAAGACTCATCAGTCGAATCAATCGCTGTAAAGCGTGGATTATCAGTTGGAACTATTATTAGTCATATAGAAAAGCTCAAGGGGCTACAGAAGATTGATCAAGATCTGATGGAAAATTTAAAAAGCTCGATCTCAAAAAATGATTTTGACATTATTTTTGCGGAATTAGCAAAATCAGAAGATGGAAAATTGAGGCAAGTTTATGATAAATTTGACGGGAGGTACTCTTATACTTCTATTCACATCGTGAGATTATTTGTAACCGACCGCTGAACTATATTTATCGTTAATAATTCCACAGGTTAATTTAGCATCTTAAAAAAGTAGCATTCTTCTGCGTGTAGCCATATCAATCTGATAATCGTGAGATTGCCTGACAAACAATAGGCCTAGTTAGGGGCTATTTTTATTTCTTATTGTAATAAATAAAAAATGGTAAAAAACAAATGGTTGGTGCTAACCAGGCTAACCAAGCAGGATCCGATTTTATATTCACTACACAAAAAGCAGTCACCGTTGCGACGGAAGCGCCCAACATCTTTTTTGCATGCAGCCGAATGCGTTGAGCAGGTGATAGTTTACCCAAATAATATAATACATCTGCAATCAGGAGACCCACGGATATTGATAAGAAGACAAGCAATACGAGACCCATCTCATCATGTTGTGAATGTAATACATAAGTTTTGTATCCCATCCATAGGGATGCGGGTAACATGAGTAAAAAGCCCAATTTATCCACTATGATATGAGGGGTACGTGTGTGCCCAAAACGCCAACCAGAGTAACACAGATAAAAACTGAAGATAGAGATCAGGAGTAGAAAAACGTTGTGAGTGATAAAAGCGAGCAGTAGCGCTGTGAAAAAAATACCCGTCATTGCAAAGACATAGTATTTACCTGCTTTGCGATGAAAAGGACTGCCTTTTTTAGCTGCAATGGCTAGTGGAAAGGTAATCAATGCAAGAAGCCCAAAAAAAATGTGGGTAAACAATAAAAAGTTCAATGTGCCTCTCCTTAAGAAATGCTAGTTAAAAGACATGAATATCTAGTTTTGCATTTCTTTTTCTAAGTAGTCAATTTCATACCTGATGCTGCTCGAAGGTTTATTTGAATGGCTTACTTTTCGAGCGCATGGCTTTTTATTCAGTAGTAGTATACGCTTGAAAAAAATAAAATCGATCTAATCGACTGACTCTATGTTCATCATGAACAGGTGTGATTTGTATGATAAGGCTTATTAAGCATAGCCAGACGTTTTGAGGCGTCAATTTTTCACTGGCTTTGGTGAGGCCGCACTTCCTGCAAGCAACCCGCCATCCAAATTAAGCTCGATACCTGTAACGAAGCGAGATTCCTCGGAAGCCAAATAAACACAAGCCCAGGCAACATCTTCAGGATAGCCAAATGTTCCGAGGGGAATCTGGGAAACTAAGGCGTCAATAGCTGCAGTTCGCTCCTCTTGATTTTGGGGTAGCATGGGGTCCCACATAGGAGTGAGTATTGTTGCTGGATGAATAGAGTTGCAGCGAATATTGAGACCTTCTTGAGCACAATATAGCGCTACAGATTTAGTATGATTACGAATTGCCGCTTTACTGGACGCATAGGCAGCTGCATGAGGAATACCAACAAGACCAGAGCGTGAAGAGATATTGATGATATTTCCACGCCCTGATTTTCTCATCGCTTGGATGGCATATTTACAACCAAGAAATGTCCCATCAAGATTGATGGCATGCACATGACGCCAACTTTCAAGGCTTGCATGCTCCGGATCTTGCGCCCCCCATGAACCTTGGAATCCCGTGATCCCAGCATTGTTTACTAGAATATCTAGTGAGCCAAAAGTGTTAGTGATGTAAGAAAATGTTTTTTCCCAATCTTGTTCTTTTTGCACATCTAAATGTTGATAATGAGCCTGCGGCCCCAACTTTATAACAAGATCTTTGCAAAGGTCATCTTTGATATCGGAGAGAATAACAATTGCCCCCTCGCTCAAAAAGATTTTTGCAATGCCTTCGCCGATGCCTTGAGCTGCTCCTGTGATGAGCGCAACTTTGTTTTTCAATCGCATAATTTCTCCAAAATCAGTTTGCTTTTCGATATGACTTAGTTTGAGAAAGTTAGACCTCTTTACCCTACTGAACAGAAAATTCACCCTTTAAAAAGGTGGAATTACCCTGAGACAGGTCGGTTCTTATTGCTGCTTTTTTCTCGCTAGAACATCAAAGGATGATTATCGAGATCAACTTTTTCCTTGGGATGAATTGCAACTTCTATTAGTTTGTGACCTTTTATTTCATTGACTACGATCGTGAATTTCTCAAAATCAATTGATTCACCTTTCTCTGGTAGCCGCTCTAAGTGATTTAAAATCAACGCAGTGATATTGTCTATTTTTTCCTCTATCAGACTATCTAGATCAATCTCAATGTTGAGTGCACGCTCTATCGTGTAAAGTGAAGCATTCCCACTCATTAAAAAGACGCCATCTTCTGTCACTGACCACTCTTCTTCCGTTTTATGAAACTCATCACGTATGTGTCCAACTAATACCTGAAATAAATGGTCTAAGGTGACAAAACCTAAGAGGGATTCCTTGTGCCTATATACCAACGCAAAATGAGGCATGCCCTCACGAAATTTATTGAGAAGACTTAAGGCAGGAAGTCGTCGAGAGACTTTCAAAATTGGTCGCATAATGGAGGTTAGACTTTTTAATTCCTTCTTTTGGTATAATGCGGAGAATAGATCTTTCACGTGCACAATACCAACAATTTCTTTTTTCTCGCCACTATAGATCGGATAACGGCTGTATCGATATCTATGGATGATTTCTAAGGCTTGCTCAAGAGGTTGCTCCAGCTCAATCAGGATCATTTCTTCTGCTGGGCGCATGACATCTGTGACTCTCAGCTCAGAAAAATCAACGGTATGTTTTAAAATCTCTGTCTCTTCTAAGGTGAGCTGCCCATATAAATGGCTGGTATTTAAAATTAATTTGATTTCTTCCGGTGTGTAAGAGGAGGCCCCTTTGTGCGTGGCATCTAGTTTCATAACGCGCAACAAAAAATTAGAACATGTATTTAACAACCAAAGCGCTGGGTACATGAGCCAATAAAAACAATACAATGGAATCGCTGTCCATATTGAAACTCGCTCAGCTTGACGAATGGCTAAAGATTTCGGCATTAATTCGCCAACTACAATATGCAGAAAAGAGAGGATTGAAAAAGCAGTCAAGAAAGAAATAAAGGCAATCAACTCTTGAGAGTTTATATTTATAGCCAAAAATAATGGCTCTAATAGATGGGCTAACGCAGGTTCACCGACCCATCCTAGGCCCAGAGAGGCTAAGGTGATGCCTACTTGGCATGCAGATAAATAAGTATCAAGGTGCTGATGAATCTGTGCAAGAATTTTACCACGTATGCCACATGTTCTGCGGATGGTAGCGATTTGTGTCTGGCGTAATTTAACCATACCAAACTCAGCCGCGACAAAAAAAGCATTCAATAGAACAAGGCCAAAAGCCAATAATAAGAGTAAAAAATCTTCCATTTAGTCAGCTCCGTTTAAAACATTCACGGCATATCCTTATGTGTCAAGCCCCTGTATGTGTCCAATTAAAAGTAGAGAGTGAGCATACAATTAGATATAACTGGCCTACATCCTAGAGTTGCTTTAAAATAGTCGCTTGAAAATAACCAAAATATTTCGATGGCTCACCATAATGCAGAGAAAATACAGCGATTTTCAAAAAGCGATGGACCTATACAACAGTTGTTCGGCATATTATGCGACGAATATTGCAACCTCTATTTTAATCATCTTATTGCAAGTATTGTCTATCATTACGATGCTAAGACTAGTTCATATCGAGTATGCTTCACAATACGTATTTCCCATTATACTGAGCTATATTGCCACAGACTTCATTAATGGCTGTGTTCATATGTATATGGACAATAATACCAATTATCGAGGTATTTTGGGTCCGTTTGTCGCTGCATTTCATCTCCATCATTTGGCCCCTGCATATCGAAAACGAAATCCACTGAAAGTATATTTTTATGAATCAGGTTCAAAATTTTGGTTGTTGGGGTATTTAGTCGTGTTAAATATTTTTCAATCAACCCTGAGCCCAGGAATTTCAGTGTTCTTTGTAGGAATTGGTATGTTTTCTTCGTTTGCAGAGGTATCACACTACTGGTGTCACAATGCAACAGATAACGATTATATTATTCGAAGTTTGCAAAATCTCAACATTCTACTGTCAAAGAAACATCATAGGATACATCATCAAGAGGATAATAAACATTATGCCTTTTTAAATGGAATTGCCGATCCTCTGATCAATATCATTGCTTTTAAGTTATTTGATGGCTATAAGAGTCACTCCGATCTACATACTATGGCTTATCGTGGAAAACAAACAAGCAATAGATAGTCATTTTTTCACTTGTCTTATCCACCACTTTAAACTGGACCACCTAGCCCGGTAATCCTCTCTTAAACTAATGCCAGGTAAAAGTAGAGTTTTGTGGCAAAATAAACGCCAAACAATAAAGGCGAAAGACAACCAACATTCAAAGTCTATCAAGATATAACCAGTTGTAAAATAAGGAAAATGATTGCTTTTGATCGTCAGATGTTGGCTTTGATTTGGTAATCCCCCCATTTTTAAA
>JAHFQF010000114.1 GCA_023266435.1 Legionellales bacterium
TCGGTGGGGATAAACAGTTACCATACTTCCCTATCCATGAAGCCAATCCTTTTTTAGGTTGGCGTGGCGTTCGGGTCACTTTAGACAATCCTGATCTCTTTTTAATGCAGATTCGAGCACTTTTAAAAGCCAATGTAAAAACCAATAATTTGCAAATTTTATTACCCATGGTATCCCAATTACAAGAGGTGGATGAGGCGCGTAGATTATTATTGGAAGCCATTGAAGAGTTAAATCAGGAAGGTTATGCAGTTCAACATCCCCCGCTCGGTGTCATGGTGGAAGTGCCTGCCATGGTGTATCAATTAGAACATTATGCAACCAAGGTCGATTTTTTTTCAGTGGGTTCAAATGATTTGATCCAATATTTATTTGCAGTGGATCGAGGTAACGCGCGTGTTGCGAGTTATTTTGATTCACTAGATCCAGTTGTATTACTTGTTTTGAAACAGATCGTTGATACGGTGCATCGTTGTGGCAAGACAGTCAGTTTATGTGGAGAAATGGCCTCTGATCCAATGGCCGCCGTACTTTTGATGGCGATGGGTTATGACATGCTCAGTGTGAGTCCAGATGATTTGTTGCGGATTAAATGGGTCATTCGAAATTTTTCTCATGAGCAAGCCCGCGAGGTATTAGAAGCCGCCTTGAAAAAAACAAATGCGCAACAAGTTCGTGTGTTGTTAAAGCGGGCCATGGAGCAGCAAGGTGTAAGTGGTATTGTCAGAGCATAGCGCCTCGATTACTTCTTCGTTGTTATTTCTCTCATCATCTTTTGTGAATCAAAACATACGAGGTTCTTGATGATATTTTTATATTTCATTTTAATTGGGTTATTGGCGGGAGTATTGTCTGGTTTGTTAGGCATAGGCGGCGGAGTGGTGATTATCCCTTGCCTGGTCGTACTCTTTCAGAAATTAAACTTCCCACCTTCGCTCATTGTACATTTGGCGATGGCAACCTCTTTAGCTAGTATTGTGTTTACCAGTGCTGCTACTTCTTTTTATCAATATAAACGTAATGCCATTCAATGGCCAATTTGGAAAAAACTGTTACCAGGAATGTTAATTGGTGTGTCATTGGGTGTGTTTATTTCAGACGCAATGCATGGTCAAGCATTACAACAGGGCTTTTCTATACTCTTATTGCTTATCGCGATCAGAATGAGCATAGGGAAAATCCAAGGACCTTTTCAATCTGTCTCACTGAATGTATACCTGGTGTGTGGATTGGTTGTAGGTATTTTATCAGGCATGTTTGGGTTAGGTGGGGGGGTATTGCTGGTGCCTGTATTGCAATATTTTTTAGTCCCTATCACGCTAGCAACAGCGACCTCATCTGCCTGCTTATGGCCCACCGTTGTGGTAGGAAGTATCTTGCAAGTACTCTTGGGTCTAGATGCAGCAGGACTGCCTGAACACACATGGGGATATGTGTATTGGCCAGCCGCAGTGAGCATTGGTCTTGCCAGTATGCTCTCAGCAAAATTTTCAGTACATCTCGCGCACACGTTACACAAACAGTGGTTGGAACGTTTGTTTGCGGTCATGCTAATCTTGGTGTCGTTAAAAATGTGGACTGCTGTGGTGTGAGCACAGTAAGCAAAACAGAGTGTTTCTTGCCTAGTTATTTCCACTAAGGATTTTTTTTCAAGCTTTCAATGTTTTTAAGAGTTTGTTGTTTGGCTGCTTCTAGAGCCTCGATTCTTTTTTCGGCTGCTCTCTTCTCTTCCTCTGGAGATAGCTTAGGCTGAGTAGATTCTATGATAGGCTCTACGTCACTGGCATCCATTTCTTCGAGAGACTCTTCTTGAGTGATAGCAGCAGCGTCTTGTTTGGGCGCCACAGGCTCAGTTACTGGTGGTTGTTCAGTGACTTCTTCTGCAATGCTGGCGTCGGAAGACTCTGAAACCGGCGCAGCTTCCGCTGCAGGTGCAGCACTGTCAGTTTGCTCGGCGGCAGGGACTGTTTCTGTTGTGGCTGGCGATTCTTTGGTTACCACGGCCAACATCTCTTCAAGCAATTTTGAGCTGGGTTGATTATTCACGTCAATATCACCTGTAGGTAATTCCTCATAATCAAACCGCAGATCATTTTCCATAGGTTTACCATATTTTTTTAAAATGGATTGAATCCCTTCTGCGTAGGCTGTCTCAATGGGTGTGGCTGGCATACCCATACTGGCTGCCATCATTTTGCCATATTCAGAGGTGATGATGGCATTATATTGTGTAATCAGCTCTGGAATGAATGTGGCATAATTACTTAACTTGACGTAGCCACAGACATCGCCTGGCATAGCATGTAAGGTAATATCTAGACCACCTAGTTGAGATTGTATGGACAGTAAGTTAATATCCAGCGCATCATGTTTCCAAGCTGTACTCAGATTATCTAAGTCCCCTAAAAACGCCATGTCATACTTTAGTGAAACGGGCCCCAATGCTGCATTGAGTTTTTTCAATAATTGGAAAAATTCCATTTTTTGAGGAACCTTGGTGTTTTTAATCAAATACTCAAAATATTCTGCAGTCAATTCATAATTTGAAACCGACCAAAGCAATTGGAAAGAACGTTTTTTATTAATTGTTTTTTGTGTAAAAGACATTTGCATGCCTTCGCTCTTATCTGTAATCAATGCGCGGCCTTCAACAGCCAGTTCATTGTGAAAAGCGGGGATATCCCATACAAGGGATTGTAGAGAGGCTGCATCCATCCAATGCTTCATTTTTTCTTTAAAGAGCAATTTTTTGAGGAATACTTTGTTGGTGATCGAGCGCGTGACTGTGAGTGTTGGTGCTGCCTGATGGACGATTTTCATTGCCACGGGTTGTTGTGATTCTGCATCGCTGTAGTTTAATTGGAGAACTTTATCAAAAGTAAACACAAAATGATCATCGTTTAAGCGAATTAAACCCTGTACGTTACCTAATGCCACAGTAAAGGGAGTAGGTGAAGTTTCACTGGGTTGGCTCGAGGTGAGAGAAAGATTTTTTAACAAAATCTTAATTTCTGGTCGAGGAAATCCAGTGGTTTGTATGGTGTCATACTGGACCCGTAGTACCCCGTGACTTTTATTATTCAGTCTTTCGACTAAGGTGACCCATTCTTCTTTAAGGGTACTGGCTGCTTGAAACCAGGCATACGTATAGAGCCCTGTTCCCAATAAGACAACAACCAAACTCATTCCAATGACTTTTTTCATATATGCCTCGGCCCTAACCTATTTCGGTACATTACTCAGCCTATCGGCCATACTGAAAGAAGCTTTAGATGACTTGATAGTTAAAAACTAAGCTTATTTAGTAGGATTGGTATTGGGTTTCGGATTTCTTTTTGATACAGTGTTGCATGCTGTTTCGAATTAATGAATGAAATCACAAATGGCCTGGTTATTATTGCCCGCGATCGATCCAATTTTATTTCACGCTGGTCCGATTAATATTCGTTGGTATGGCCTGTCTTATTTATTAGGATTTCTAGGGGCTTGGCTGCTTGCCAATAAGCGTCGGCATACCATTGGCCTGACTGAAGACGCTTTATCTGATTTGGTATTTTACATCGCCTTGGGCGTCATCTTCGGAGGGCGCATTGGCTACGTCTTATTCTATGATTGGCAACTACTTTGGCACGCACCTTGGGAGCCCCTGCTCTTTTGGCAGCCTGGGCGGAGTTTTCATGGAGGCTTATTAGGTGTAGTCTTGGCATTGTGGCTGTTTGCACGTAAACATCGCCGCCCGCTTTCGCAGATTGGAGACTTCATTGCGCCGATTATTCCTTTAGGGATTGGATTTGGTCGCCTGGGTAATTTTTTTAATCAAGAACTCTGGGGCCGTGTGACAGAAGTGCCTTGGGCGGTTGTATATCCCTACTTAGATGCATTGCCTCGCCACCCTTCGCAACTGTATGAAAGTTTACTTGAAGGTTTTTTATTATGTATGGCATTGTGGATATATTCTAAAAAACCAAGAGCACCCTGGTCGGTCACCGCTTGGTTTTTGATTGGGTATGGATGCATGCGCTTTGTATGTGAGTGGTTCAGGGAGCCAGATGAGCATTTGGGGTTTGTTGGATTTGATTGGTTAACCATGGGGCAATTATTGACGGTGCCAATGATTCTAATTGGGCTCCTATTGCTTAAAAAATATACTAAGGATGGAACATGCAGGCTTATCTAAATTTACTTCGTACAATCCTTGAACAAGGGCATCAAAAAGCCGATCGTACTAACACAGGGACACTCAGTATTTTTGGGCATCAAATGCGATTTGATTTAAGCCAAGGATTCCCTTTGTTGACGACTAAGAAGCTTCACTTGAAATCTATCATTGTAGAGCTGCTGTGGTTTTTAAAGGGTGATACCAATATTCGCTATCTGAATGAACAGGGTGTTTCCATTTGGAACGAATGGGCAGATGCGAACGGGGACTTGGGGCCTGTGTATGGTAAACAATGGAGAAGTTGGTCCACTGCCGATGGTCGCGCCATTGATCAAATTCAGATTTTATTAAATCAATTAAAAACCAATCCAGACTCCAGACGTTTGTTGGTATGTAGCTGGAATGTGGGTGAAATTAATCAAATGGCACTGCCACCCTGCCATTGTTTATTTCAATTTTATGTTGCAGATGGTCGACTGTCTTGTCAGCTCTATCAGCGCAGTGCAGATGTTTTTCTAGGGGTGCCGTTTAACATTGCCTCCTATGCATTATTGACCTTAATGATTGCGCAAGTAGTAGGATTAAAACCGGGAGAATTTATTCACACCCTGGGGGATGCGCATTTGTATCTGAATCACTTAGAACAAGCTAAAACGCAATTAGGGCGCACGCCTTACGCCATTCCAAAAATGACTTTAAATCCGGACGTGACAGATTTATTTGCCTTTCAAGTAGAAGATTTTGTTTTATCTGATTATCAATGCCATCCTCATATTAAAGCGCCTATTGCGGTATGACTCCCATCATTAGCATGATTGCAGCAGTCAGTGAAAATGGCGTCATTGGAGATGGGGAAACCATGCCGTGGCGGTTGCCGGATGATTTTAAATGGTTTAAAAAACATACCTTGCATAAACCGGTCATCATGGGTCGAAAAACGTTTGAATCCATTGGAAAGCCCTTAATTGATCGCCACAATGTGGTGATTACGCGAGATGAAAATTGGCAAGCACCAGGGGTAATTGTAGTCCACTCTCTAGAAGAAGCTTTTACACAGTTTGAGAAAGAAACAGAAGTGGTAATTATTGGTGGTGGCCAAATTTATGCGCAAGCCTTACCATTGATAAAGCGATTGTATTTGACTACAGTACATGGGGTATTTTCAGGAAAAGTAAAATTCCCCGTGTTACATAAAGAACAATGGAAAACTATTTTCCAGACATACCATCCTGTCGATGACAGACATACCGTTTCATTTACCATGGAAATATTAGAAAAACAATAAAAGGAGCAAGTTGAAATGTTGTATTTGTCTTTTTTAAAACGGCTCACCCCAATTTTAGCAGTCAATATGGTCAAGCGGCTGCAAGAAGTCATTGGTACTGGTAGAGTCATCAATTGGTCTGCTGAACAGCCATTCCGCCATAACCTGTTGCATGTGTTGACGGCACTATGTGCGTATCTTAAAGAAAATAACTATCAGTTTGTTAAAACCCTCAAAGAGGCTGATGTGCTTTTTTATCTAGAGGTCAATGACCAACAGCCGTATTTTTTAGAAATATTCAATGAAGACAATTTTGGATTTCAAGAGTTTTTAATGAAGCCGAGAAACTTGGAGCTCATCAAAGACAATCCACATTTGACATTAAATTTACAAAAACTACTAATAGAGCTTTATTTTTTCGTGAATCTTGAGAAGAAATTGAATGAAGTGCTTGAATCAAAAAGGCAGGAATACTTACAGAAGCTGGTTGTCTCAAGCAGCTTGGATGAGACTGTGCGGACAGAAGTGGCACCCTCCGTTGATTCAGATGAGTTTGTGCTAACAGCAGAAAAGTCACTTGTTATCTCAATCAAATCAGACGAGGCCTTACATGCGGAATTGCTACTCATGGCGGCAAATTTGCGCGCATTTGCTACCAAGATGGCTTACAAGAAAAATTATAGTGATGCAGGTCTGACAGCAGATGTTTTTGATGATTTTCAGCGTTTTATTACCCAATTAAATCAAGCAATCGTAGGGAATATTCAGACTGGTGATGCAGCAGTAGCACCGCTTGCAGACATGCAATATGAGCAGGTGTTTTTTGATCCATTATTTGCTTTGGGTACTGCGTTACTTGATTATATCTTAAGTAAAAGTATACAGGGCTCACCTGTGGATTATAGTGCACCACAAAGCATGTTAGCATTACCTTCAAGTGCTGCACATTTCCTAAGAATGGCACAGTCACTTGTGGCGGGCACTGTTAAGGTCGTGACCAGTAAAACATTGAGTACAGACAAAATAGAGCTGAATCAAACAGCGATATGGAACATGATTGAGTATTATTATCGTCAGTTTTTAAGCAGAAAATCCTCGGATTTTAGAGCCAATTTTGATACCGCTAGCAGAGAGGTAAAGACTGCGAAGCAAGATTTTGAATCAAACAGAGGTGTGTGGGCTGTTGTAAAAGCAGTCGTTAAGGGAAATGATTTCCCTCGCGTGTTAGAGGCTGCGCAAGCATGGCTTGAAGTGATGCGTGTTAATGTGGCATCGCCAGATAAGGCCTGGTGTGGCAATCTGGATTTTGCTTATTTTGAGTCGGGGCATCCGCCTTCACGTGAATTAGGCACAACAAAATATAAGATGTCGCCATTAGCGCCAGAACATCTGGAAAGTGAAGCATCGCCAGACAACCCCGAAGCGAGACGTTCGGTAACACCACCAAGACGTACGACAACGCCACAGAAGCTTATGCAACAGCCCCACGGGTACGCAGCTGAGGACGTTGAAGAGCAGCAAGAAGACCTAGCAGACTCAGCGTCGCCAGTACCAGTACGACGCGCGGAAACACAGAGTACTCCAGGAAGTGTGCGCAAGCCTGCATTGTCTGTTAATGCAGTTCATGCAGCTCAACAACGGCCTTCATTATCTTCTGAGTCGGCAGATGAACGTGAGCCTGAAGATTTAGAGCCAGAGCAGCAGGCTGTTGATGACGTATCAGCAGCCAATGATGAGACTACAGGTGCGTTACATGCTAGTGCGCCACCAATCACACTGCAGCATGAAAGAAGCACCTCATCGAAAGGCGCTGCCTCAAAAGTCACATTAGAACCAGCAGCTTCCGCTCAAGGAAAGCAGGATCAATCGAAAAAGAAAAAGCATAAGTAATCACCATGTTCAAGCAAACCATTGCTCCTAAATTGGTGTATTTTTTAGCACAGCTATTAAATGCAAGTTTACGTACCCGCGTGGTGGGATTGGAAAATTTAGATCCCGCCAAACGATACATTTATTGTTTTTGGCATGGCAAACAGTTTTTGCCTGATCACGTCTTTCCCCGTCCTGGAGAGCAAGCAGTTGCTTTGGTTTCT
>JAHFQF010000115.1 GCA_023266435.1 Legionellales bacterium
ACTTTCATCATGTCCATTGGCAGCTGGTTTTTCTTCGCCATAGCTAACAACAGCGATTTGATCAGGGCTTACACCTTCTGATACCAGGTACTGTTGAACTGCTTTCGCACGACGTTCGCCCAAACCAACATTGTACTCACGGCTACCACGTTCGTCGGTATGTCCTTCGACACGTACTTTAGCACTAGAGTGTCCTTTCAAGTAACGAGCATGCGCGCCCAAAACTGGAAAGTCTTCAGTTGCGATGTTGTATTGATCGAAACCAAAATAAAATGTGTTATGTGCTGACAAAGAAGCTGGATCGGTTAATGAGCTCACATCAAACTGATCGCGCTCACCAAGCCCTTGTGTGCTCACATCGGATGAGCCTGCACCTGCGCCGGCTTTTGACTTATAGCCAGAACCTTTGCTGGTACAACCAGACACTGCCAAACCTAACACGACTGTAGAGACAACTGCTAACATTTTCATTTTCATAAGATAACCTCCTAACTAGAAAAAGGTGACCAAGCGGGTTCCTGTACGCTTCCCTCTTTTGCAGGTAGGCGTAATTTAATTCTGCCATCCATGGAGACAACACCCAATATACGCTTGTCCGATACCTGGGTACCATACAATACCATAGTTCCATTGGGCGCAATACTGGGTGATTCATCCAGACTGGCATTGGTTAATAAATTAATTTCCCCACTTGCCAAATCTTGCGCGGCAATACGGTAGGTCCCCGACCCATCCCTGTGAATCATAACAATTTTTTTACCATCAGGGCTATAGGATGCACGCGCATTGTAACCGCCATCAAAAGTTACACGCTTAATATTTTTATTAGCCACATTCATTTCATAAATTTGTGGCGTGCCACCTTTGTTTGAGGTAAATAATAACCGCTGCCCATCGGGAGAAAAATTGGGCTCCGTATCAATACTGAAACCCGTTGTTAGTTGATCAAGTTTCTTTGTGCGCATGTCATACAGATAAATATTTGGACTGCCCCCTTTAGAAAGCACTATAGCCAATTTATTTCCATCAGGAGACCAGGCCGGTGCTCCATTAATCCCTGGGAAAGCCGATAGACGCTCACGCTTGCCAGTGACTGAATCGATCATATAGATTTCTGCGCGAAAACGCTCAAAGGACACAAACGCCAACTTTCGACCATCTGGAGACCAGCTGGGTGACATCAAAGGCTCTTTAGAGTCCATCAGCGTGTGTGCATTATGCCCATCTGCATCCGCAACGATGAGCTGATGACGGCGCGCTGTCCCATCTGGCACCATGATATAGGCAATGCGTGTTGAGAAAGCTCCGCGGATCCCCAACAATTTTTCAAAAATCAAATCGCTCATATGATGCGCAAGGGACCGTAGCTGCGCTGCCGAGACGTTCTCGTATTTTTGATACAAAAGCACAGGATTCGCTGCAGGCCGGGGGGGGCTTGCTGTAGCTGGGGCAGCATGCGTACCACTGTCAGGCGTAAAGGCTTTAAAGACGTCAAAGAGCACAAACTCAACATGGTATTTATCACCACTGATGCGCTCTACTTTACCCGTAATGACGTTTTCAGAGCCTACTTGTAACCAAGGCAACAAATCCAAACTCTGAATCTTAGCAGGCGTCCCACCCGCACCCGATGCGCGTAAAAAGGTAAAATAGCCGCTGTTACTCAAATCACTTTGAATGACCTGATCCAAAGCCACTGGCAGATCGTCAGCAACAAATCCACTTTGATCCAAAGTTAAGAACGGAGACATAGAAATCGGTCTGGCTTGCGTTACCCCTTGAGTAATTTCTATAGTTAATGCTTGTGCCCAAGCACACCAACAGAAACAAAGCCCAATGAAAAACTGCTTGACGCGCACCATTAACCCTCCGGCTTAAATAAGAAATCAAACCCTGATAAAAATGCCTGTCTTGCTGTTTGGCTGGCTGGCAGCGGCAATGGAGATGATCGTAAAACCGCCAACGTCGCCTGCCTATCAAACTGAGGGTTTCCGCTAGACTGCAGTACCTTCACATCGGTAACCTCTCCAGAGGGCAATAGATGCACCTGAACTCTACAGGACAATGAACTTTGCTCCCCATAATCTCTACGCCAATTTTGTTGAATTTTTTTAACAATCACGCCGTAGTATTGTTCAATTTCATCTTGCGCTAAACTTTGTGCAGCCTCTGCTTCCAAAGCCTGTTGTAATAGTCTTTCTGACTCTTGGCGCAATGCTTTTTGGCGGTCCTCTTCAGCTGCTTTTGCTAATTTGGCGTTTTCTGCTGCCGCTTTTACTTTCTCCTCAGCAAGCTTTACTTTCTCCTCAGCAAGCTTTGATTTTTCTTTTTCAAGCTCGGCTTGAGCTGTTTTCTTTTGTTCCTCTGCTGCTTTTTGCTGTATTACTTTCTGCTCAGCAATTTCTTTTTCTTTAACCTTTAAAGCGGCCTTCTCTGCTTCTAACTTTGTTTTTGCTTGTGCTTCTGCTTTTTTCTGCTGTTTTTGAAGAGCAACTGCTTGCTGTTGTGTGGCACGTAATTTCTCTTCTGCCTGCTTCTGCTGATGCAGGGTTTCTTGCGCTTTCTTTTCAATGTCGGCAAGTTTTTGTTGTTTGGCTTTTTCTGCTTGTTGCTCACGAGAAACGTGACGCTTTAGCTCTGAAGAAATCTCAGACTCTTTTACAGCGATCGCTTCTAAGATAGGCTGATTATTACCCGCATTACTGGGCTTTACTTTGATGGTCAGCCCCTGAAACTGTACCGCCAGCAAGGCGAGTACGGCGCCATGTAACACCAAAGATTTGATTAAATCAGCCGACAGCTTCATGTTCTAGATGGCTCTACATTCTCAGTGATCAAACCCACGCCATTAATCCCCATTTGTTGTAGGAGTCCCATGACTTGTACTACGTCTCCATAAGCGACGGCTTTATCACCTTTAATAAAAATCTTAAGATCTGGGGTCTTGCGTTTTAAAGCAGCGACTCGCACTAACATGCCGCGCATGTCTAAAACCTCTTCAGGATCACCACCTTGATTAACAAATGCCTGGCCTTGTTTGTTAATTGAAATAATCACAGGCGGTAAATCTGTTTTGGCCAGAGTCTTAGCCTGGGCTTTTGGCAACTCTACGTCTACGCCTTGTTGTAATAAAGGTGCAGTCACCATAAAAATGACCAACAATACCAACATCACATCGACATAGGGTACGACGTTAATTTCAGCAACGGGGGTGTAGCGGCGAGACCGAGTCATGATATTACTAGCTTCCAGTTTTAGCTAAAGGTGCCAATGATGCATCTGCATAAGCAAAACGCACTAACCGATAAAAATCTTGCAGGATAATTTCATACTGATCCATCAGGGAATCGGATAAATGGCTAAAGCGATTATAAAAAATAACGGCTGGTATCGCGACAAACAAGCCCATAGCAGTTGCAATTAATGCTTCTGCCATGCCAGGTGCAACCATACTGATGGTGGCGCTGGAAACCCCGCCTAAGGCTCTGAGCGCAGACATAATTCCCCAAACTGTGCCAAATAATCCCACATAGGGGCTCACCGAACCTACCGACGCCAAAAAGGCGATTTTTTCTTGTAGGGTCTGCTGCATCACACGCAAGGCATTGTCACATTTGTGCTGCACACTGTCTTGCACCAACTTAGGCTCATAGAGGCCTACCCCTTGTAACTTAAGATAATCTTGTAAACCGGGACGAATTAACGCCTCAATGCCATCTAAATTATCACGCTTACTTGCTAGATAATCCTGTAGACTTGCAACGCTATGGATACGCTGTAACGCTTGGCGGCTCATCATGAGTTGGAAGGATTGCTCTTTGAATAGTTTATTTTTCTGAAAAATAATCAGCCAAGACATGACTGAAACACTCAATAATCCCAGCATAACTAACTTCACTACTAAACTCGCTTGGGAAATTAGCGTAAACAGACTCATATCAACGATCACAAAGTTGCTCCTTTAAGCTAGGGGGTAAGGGGCAAGGCGCTAAAGTATGACTTGTACAGGCGACCTTAATTTCACCCCTACATAATAGGCGCTCAGGCTCTGTTTCACAACTCAGTTCTTGTTTAAAAAACAAACTGGCAGCTTTGACCCGCACTAAAACGGTATGAATCAACAATAGATCATCTAAAACTGCTGGCTTGTAGTAGCTGAGGGTCACTTGAGCCACAGGAAAAATGACACCGGACTCCCTGCTTAGATTTGTCAGGCAAATACCTTTTTCTCTTAAAAACTCAGTTCTGGCACGTGAAAAATAATCTAAATAAGTACCATGCCAAACCACTCCATAGAGATCGGTATCCGCATGATAAACGCGACACTGGTAAGTACTACTGTGCTGCACGATCACCCTTATCCATTGAAGGTCCTGCTAAACCAAAATGCTGATAGGTGGCATTGGTCACAATGCGTCCACGGGGTGTACGCATGAGGTAGCCATTTTGGATTAAAAAAGGCTCAATAATATCCACAATAGTATCTTTAGACTCCCCCAGAGAGGCTGCTAAATTCTCCACACCGACTGGACCGCCATCAAACTTATGAATAATGGCCTCTAATAACTTACGATCTAAGACATCAAAGCCTTTTTCATCAACTTCCAGCATGTCCAAAGCGAGTTTTGCCAGCGCTTGTGTAATTCGCCCATCCCCTTTGACTTGCGCAAAATCCCTCACGCGTCGTAGCAGACGATTTGCAACGCGAGGGGTGCCTCGAGAACGGCAAGCGATTTCTTGACTTCCCTGTGTATCCACTTCCAATTGGAGCAAATGTGCAGAACGCTCTATAATCACAGCCAAATCAGCAATGTCGTAAAAATTTAAACGTGAAACAATACCAAATCGATCACGCAAAGGTGAAGTTAACATCCCTGCGCGTGTGGTCGCACCAATCAAAGTAAAAGCAGGCAAATCGACTTTAATGGTACGCGCAGAAGGCCCTTCTCCAATGATGATGTCTAATTGATTATCTTCCATTGCAGGATAGAGCACTTCCTCAATATGCGGGCTTAACCGATGAATTTCATCAATAAATAAAATGTCGTTTTCACCCAGATTAGTTAGGATGGCAGCCAAGTCTCCTGCTTTTTCCAGCACCGGTCCAGACGTCTGTCTGATTTCAACACCCATCTCATGCGCGATGATATGTGCAAGCGTTGTTTTACCTAAGCCAGGCGGACCAAATAACAAAACGTGATCCAATGGCTCACACCGCATCCTGGCAGCCTCAATAAAAATTTCTAATTGTGATTTGACGGCATCTTGACCAATGTATTCTTTTAACCAACGCGGGCGCAGGGCTTTTTCAACCAGTATTTCTTTATCTTGAGTATGCGCCGAAATGATCGGCCTTTCTTCAATTGTCATACCGTGATTCCTTGCAATGCTTGCTTGATGATATCACTCAGATCAGAATCACCATCAATGTGCAACTTATCAACCAGTTGCTTAGCTTGTTGAGGTTTATATCCTAATGACTCTAAGGCGGCGACAGCTTCACACATAGTTTGAGTCGCACTGCTGCGATCGGTCAGCCTAGGTGAAGTAGAATCAATCGCAATTTCACCAAGCTTGTCTGATAATTCTAAAATAAGACGCTCGGCTGTTTTTTTACCGACACCAGGTACTCGAGTCAATGCTTGCATGTCGCGGTTTGCGAAACTTTGTAATAATGCAGATAAATCTTGCGACAATAGAGCCAAGGCCATTTTTGGCCCGACTCCATTCACTTTAATGAGCTGTCTGAAAAGCATTTTTTGATTTTGCTGATGAAAACCAAATAAGGCAAAGCCTTCTTCACGCCAATGCGTGTGCACATGTAGTGCAATCGTGCCACCGATTTCGGGTAGTTGATATAAAGTAGTCAGCGGTACTTGCAACTCATAACCAACGCCATTGACCTCCACCATAACCCAAGGAGGAGTGTTGCTTTGCAAACGACCACTTAGCCATCCAATCACGTCAGTATCCTTTAACCTTATACTCGAACGTTACATTGTCGCATATGGGCGTGACACAATGCTACTGCCAGGGCATCTGCCGCATCTGCACTCGGCAACTCAGATAAGTTAAATAATAGTTTAATCATGCTCTGCATTTGATTTTTTTCAGCGGCACCATAACCCACAATCGCTTTTTTAATCAAACGTGGTGCGTATTCAAAAATGGGAATCCCAGCAGACACAACTGCTGTCATGGCTGCACCTCTGGCATGCCCTAACGTCATTGCAGCTTGAACGTATTTATGCATGAACGCTTGTTCAATGGCCACTTCATGCGGACCATACTGTGTCGCCACTTTTTGTACATTTTGATAAATTTGACCCAAGCGCTCTGGTAATGCCGCGCCCGCGGTAAAATAAACTTGATCATGAAATAAGCATTGTGCACGATTTTTTGCATAGTCAATCACGGCAATGCCCATAATTCGTGAACCCGGATCAATGCCTAAGATGCGTAGCGGCTTATCCTCTGCCATGCTTATTTCCCTAAAAATATACGAACGTTATTCTAATACGCTGTCAGGCAACTCAGCATTGCTATACACATTTTGCACATCATCTGAATCTTCTAATTTCTCAATCATCTTCAAATAGGATTCAGCTTTCTCTTCATCTAGCTCAACAGACGTGGCAGGTAAGCAAGTAATTTCTGCTTGTGCTGGAGAAAAACCAGCTTTCTGCAAAGCTTCTTTGACAGTCATAAAGTCCTCAAAAGAAGTTCGAACTTCAATCCCTTCCGCATCTGCAATGATATCCTCAGCACCCGCATCAATTGCAGCTTCTGTCAGAGTTTCTTCTTGTGAGAGATCATCAAACAATAATTGACCACATTTATTAAATAAGTACGCAACAGAGCCATCCGTCCCTAAGTTGCCACCAAACTTTGTAAAGGCGTGTCGCACATCCGATACGGTACGATTGCGGTTGTCTGTTAAACAATAGACCAAAACAGCCACACCACCAGGGCCATACCCCTCATAGGTGACTTCCTCCATGTTATCGACTTCATCATTGCCTGCACCACGTTTAATAGCGCGATCAATGGTGTCTCTGGTCATATTACAAGTTAATGCTTTATCAATCGCCGTACGTAACCGAGGATTAGAATCAGGATCGGCTCCTTGTTTAGCCGAAACGGTCAATTCACGAATTAATTTAGTAAATAATTTCCCGCGCCTGGCATCCTGTACGCCTTTTCTATGTTTAATGTTTGCCCATTTACTATGGCCAGCCATTTCATCTTCTCCTAGTTTTTTACATGCTGTTACCGTTAGGTAACGGTAAACATACGTTCAATTGCTAATTTTGCTTTTTCTGCAGTCTCTTTCGGGACTTTAATTTGATTCACCACTTGTCCAGCTGCGAGGTTATCTAATACCCACAATAAATGCTGTGGATCGGTACGAAACATCGTGGAGCACATCGCAATGGTGGG
>JAHFQF010000116.1 GCA_023266435.1 Legionellales bacterium
AGAATACAAACCCATGATCAAAGAGCCAATGGCCGCTGCCAAACAAGTTGCCACAAAAACAGCGCCCTGATCCATGCCAGCCTGTGACAGGATGCTAGGATTGACAAAAACAATGTAAGCCATGGTTAAAAAAGTAGTCATACCTGCCAAAAGTTCTGTTTTGACAGTCGTGTGATACTGTTGGAGGTGAAAAAGACGTTCAAAAATCATAAAAAACTACCAATTATGCAGGATAAATAAATGATTAAGTATACCAACCCATGTGTTAAAATGGAACAAAAAAAGTATAACTACACTAACTTATATGTTAGAATGTGCGCAGAAAGTGATGGGTTGCACCTTATGCTTTCTCTGTTATAGTAATTTTTTTTGGAGCCTTAAGTTAATGAAAAAGATATATGTTGGCAACTTGCCATACCGCGTTACTAAAGATGAGTTCACAGCTTTCTTTTCAAGCTGCGGTACGGTAGAAGATGCGCACCTCGTTTCCGATCGCCAAACAGGTAGAGCCAAAGGTTTTGGTTTTGTCACGTTTGACTCTTCTGACGCTGCCCAAGCTGCATTAAAACTCAACGGTCAAGAATTGCAAGGCCGTGCGATTCGTATCGATCTCGCTAGAGAAAGTACAAGCACTCGCGGTTAATTTTTTAGAGATCGTGCCTTTTATTGATGGCACGATCTTCCCCCCCCTCCGATCTTCCCGAAATAATTTTTGATGATTTTCTCCAGATTCGTTACCATGATTTTTTATACCCCAAGCTTAAAGTCTTATGTGGTGTTTAGTCTGGTTATTACTTAGCGTTATTGCTACCTACGCTTGGCTGAGATGCTCTCCACAAGGAGCTTTGTTCATTACACTTTGTTTGAGCTGCCTCTTTTTATTTTGGGGGGCTTTACTCAATCAATTATTGTTGACCAGCCAACTACTATCCGTGGCAGGACCTATACTTGGTTGCCTTGCCTTAGTGAAAAGAAACTCACGCCTCTCTATTCAAACCCATTTACTGCCTTACCTGCCATGGCTCGGCTTCATCGTAGGCTTGGCTTGTTTGTTTTCTATCAACCAGACAGTGTCGAGCATTGATGAACCTATTTATTGGGCCATTATCGGTAAATATTTATTTCTTTTTGATCACCTACCGATTTCAGATGATTTGATCTTATCAAAACATCTACGCTACTTACCCGGATTAGGCTTACTACATTATCATTTTTATCAACTGGCTGATCACTATACCCTACAGCTAGCCTTTATTGTGCAAAGCGTATTGCTCTTATCTACGCTGCTATTATGCATACGAAACCCCCGCCAGCATGCGCAAATCTATCTATTTTTGATTGCTTTTTTTGCATTACATTTATTCTTTGGAACCATATTAGCACGACTGGATGTAGACTACTTATTGGCCGCTGTTTTCTTGATGATACTCTGGCATCTTCTAACAACAAAACCGCTCACATTGCCACTAGAGCAACGTTGCGCAATTTTCATTTTACCACTCATTAAAATACCTGGATTTTATTTTGCGTTGGTCGCACTCCTGCTCTATTACAGTATCTATAAACATCAATCAGCTGCTTTCAAAGGCGCTGCGCTCAGCATGCTTTTGTCGCTACTCATTTTTAATCAATGTATTTGGCAACACTATGCCGATATCCAACAGCTAGGGCATTTTAGATCACCCATTACCTGGCAAGAGTTGAAACTTGCGTTTTCACATCATTCTGTCATGCAACACGCTTTCTTTATTTTTTTAAAAGAAATGTGTTTAGGAGCCGCTGATCGATGGAATATTCCCTATCTCTTTTGGTACGCCCTACTTGGATACTTAATCTTTCAGAAAGGTCAAGGCGAACGTCTGTATGACCAACTGCCCTCTCAATTTTTTGTTTTATTAGCCGGTGCTTTTTTACTGTATGGCATTCAACTCTATGGATTACAATTGTTTGCTTTTGGGTTAGGGAGTACTCGCCAAGAGACTGTGTCTTTAGCCCGCTATCTTAATATGTTGTTTGTACCCATGTTGCTTGCTCCTTTATTATTTACACTCCAAAAAACCGCGTGGTTCAATCGAAGACAAGTTGCGCTTTTTTATTTTACTGGGCTGATTAGTGCAATGGCTTTAGTTGCCTTTCATGCACACCATAATCAAAAACTACAACCCAATTACCGCTTTGCAAGTAAGCTCGCCACTCAAGTTGCCCCGCTCCTTCAAACTTTACCACGCAGCCAATTTTTTCTACTAACTGCCTATGGTCGAGACAACATTGCTTGGCAGCTAAATTATCATTTACTGGACTTACAACATCATTACCAAAGTTTTGAACCTCTGATGGATGGCTATACACAACAGCTCATTAGAAAAAGTGATTATTTGTTAATCTATCAACATCCTGATTGCCCTTTAAAAAATGGCCTCTATCGCATTGACCACAAACACGCTCCCAAAGCTTATTGCAGTCCTGCCGCGCCTGAAGAAGGGTTAACATTGATCACACCCATTGAAACTATCAATTGAAAGATGATTCTGAATTGCAGAGTAAAAATAATTGTTCTATGATGCTTGCTAACGTTTCTCCGCGTTGCCCAAAAATTAAGGAGTATCTGAATTATGAATTCACACTTAGTCGCACAAAGTCTTAAAGTAGTCCTAGCCAACACCTATGCACTGTATTTAAAAACTCAAAGCTACCATTGGCACGTTACCGGGATCCATTTTAAACCTTTGCATGAGTTATTTGAAAGTCAATATCGTGAGTTAGCCGAGGCGATTGATGCAATTGCAGAACATATCAGAATGCTCGGTGAAACCGTGCCAGCTTCTTTTAAAAAGCTGGATGATCTGAACACCTTAACAGATGCTATAGATCACACGGATGCAGCAACCATGATTAACGAATTAACTGAAGATCACTTCTGTTTGATTGAGCAGCTTAAAGAAGCAGTCAATAAAGCAAATAGTACAGGCGATGAAGTGTCGGCTGGTTTACTAATTGAGCGCATGGCTGCTCATCAGAAAATGGCTTGGTTCTTAAAAAGTAGCATGTAGCGCTTATAAAACATCGAAGTTATCACACACCACCTGCAAGGGCAGAACCGATCTATACCCAAGATGTTTATAATCCTGCCCTGGGTGAAGTGATTCGCCAACTCGCTTTGGCAGATCATGCCCTTGTTAATGAAGCAGTACACTTGGCCACCAATGCCTGGTCCACTTGGTCACAAACCACGCCTTTATTCAGAATCCGAATCCTTAACCGGTTTTTAGGACTCATGACCCAACATCGTGCACAACTAGCAAAACTACTCAGTGAAGAACATGGAAAAACACTCTTGGATGCCGAAGGTGAAATCAGCCGAGGGTTAGAAGTCATTGAGTTTGCTTTGGGTATGCCGCATTTATTAAAAGGATAATACTCGCTGAATGTAGGCACGCAAGTAGATTCTTTTTCAATGAGACAGTCCCTAGGTGTCTGTGTAGGTATCACACCTTTTAATTTTCCAGTGATGGTGCCTTTGTGGATGTTTCCCATTGCCATCGCCTGTGGAAATACATTCATACTCAAACCCTCTGAAAAAAATCCTTCTGTCAGCTTGTTATTGGCTAATT
The DNA here is from genome assembly GCA_023266435.1 of Legionellales bacterium. Lineage (GTDB taxonomy): Bacteria > Pseudomonadota > Gammaproteobacteria > Berkiellales > Berkiellaceae > JAHFQF01. The sequence continues at coordinate 3,612 of JAHFQF010000116.1, forward strand.
GGCTCATGGAAGCAGGCTTACCAGCTGGCGTGTTTCAAGTCATTCAAGGAAATCATGTGGCTGTCAATGCGTTGCTTGAACATCCCTTAGTCAAAGCAGTCAGCTTTGTATGCATTGTCAGAGCACCTGACTTTGATAGCGAAATCGCACTCATTAATGCACATTCGTATGCTAACGACTCTGCAATATTTACACAGTCAAGCGAATATGCCAAAGCTTTTTCTACGAATGTAGAAACAGGTATGGTAGGCATCAATGTCCCTATTCCTGTACCTATGGCCTATCACAGCTTCGGAGGTTGGAAGCAATCTTTGTTTGGCGACTTAGCCATGCATGGCTCAGAGGGGGTGCAATTTTATACACGTTTGAAAACCACCACGACTCGCTGGTCTATACAAGATGAACACAAGCCTAAACTCGGCATGCCAGTCTTTTAGAGAAGAGTTTCTTGGGTATAGATATTGACCGAAAACAAAAATCTCAGTAATCTTCAAATTTATGGGATCTTTCATCCTCATCTTAATCAGATAGAGGTTTTCCGATTGGGGAAATAAAATCGGCAAATTAGGTTCCATTGCTAGAATATCGATGTATGATATTAGATTGCAGATTATGTAGTAAATCACGCAAAGTGTTAGCCGGCAACCAAGCCAATCAGCTTTATGTATTGCTTAGTTCCACAGCATAATTTTAAAAAGGATTTTATAATGATCAAAAAGTCTATCTTCTCACTAGTCGCGCTTTCTCTTCTATCCACTTCCAGCATGGTCAGTGCAGCTGGCTCCGCAGGAAAAATGCTGTTTGTAGAAGGTGGTCTCGGCTTTTCCCATTCATTTTTCAGAGATGATGTTGTAAGCCCAGAATCTCACACATCTACTCGTCTAGGTGGCTCTGTTACTCATCCATCTGAGTACTATCCTAACAACTATGCTGGCTTTTACATTGGGATGTCCGCCTATATCTCTGAGTGGTTATTTAACTCCCGTTTTGACATGTATGATCACAAAGAAAAATCCAACAGCGCGGCTGGTACTCAAATTACTGTTGCCCCTGTAAGATTGACTTTTACTGCTGATAAAGTATTTGGCGATATCAACGGCGTTTCTCAAGGCTTAGGCGCTGGGGTTGTACTTGAAAACACCAACAAAGGTAGTTTCCGTGGCGGTGCAGAAGCAGGTTCTGAAAGTTCCCATAGCATTGACGGCGGCGGACGTATTGATCCAGTGGTTGAAGGTTTCGTCATGAAGAACCTTGGGAACAACCTCTCCTTAAAGTTAAACGTTGCTTATCAAGTTCCAGCTTACAGCAGAAATGCTAAGGGTGATTTGAATGCAAATCTTGGCGTAAACTACTCCTTTCCAATATAATTGAGTGGAATAACCATAGTCAAAAAAATTGATTTTTAGGCCAGGGCTTCAAGTCACGAGCAACGCTGAGTGTGTACAGAGAAGTGCATGAGGATTGCAAGTAGCAGAAGACAACGCATAAAAATCAAGTATGAAGGCTATACTCGTTTAGGATGAATGGAGAATGAATATGGATATGAAACCTGCAATAGAAAACCAAGTATTAAATGTTGAAGTGCTATTTGAAGACAAAGTAGCCAGCGATCCCGTACTAGATGCTTGCTGCTGCTGTAGTACCTCTTGCTGCTGCACCGCAGCAAGCTCTACAGTAGAAAACGAAGAGAAATAATCTCCTTGTTTCAATGTTGCCATTATTGTATTTGGCTCTTGCTGGAAAAATAATGGCACCTATTTTTATGAGCTGTCAATCTGGCTCAATAACCGTGCTATACAGTTCTTTAATACTACTTGAACGCTTGTGTTGCTCATTTAGAGATAAATGGAGAATCAATATGGATATTAAGCCTACTATGGATAGCCAATTCTTAGACATAGAAGTCTTATTTGAAGACAAAGTTTCTAGCGATCCTGCCTTAGATGCTTGCTGCTGCTGTAGCGCATCTTGCTGCTGCACCGCTGCAGCGTCAGCCACGGAAAACGAAGAGAAATAATCTCAGCGTTTGGATATCGTCATTGTTTTCTTCCAAGAAGAGAATGACGCCTCTTTTTAAGAGAGAGATATCTCATGATGTCAATGTTTTGTAATCGCGCACAAGGAGAGTCGAGTCTCCTTAGAAAAATCCTTTTAAAAGCCCAGAATTTTGAGGTATGAATCATGTACATAATAGATGATTATCAGCTGATTAAAGCTGATGATGCGCTGTATCTAGGGAATTATGGCATTGGTGCTAAAATCGCTAACAAAAAATTAGCCTACATACTAGAATCTTTACAAAAAAAAGAAAAACTTGAGCTCAGTGAAGCAGAGTTAAGCGCTTTAGCTACACAACACGCTGTTGATATTGAGCAATTAAAAACCGTGTTAATGAATCAATTAAATATTTTACAACCACGCCCTGCTCGAAAATTCCCTATGCTTTATATTAACTCAGATGACACGCTCATTACTGAGTTTTTACAAGAATCATTAAGCAAAGAATATACTGTGCAATGCGTAGAAACTTCTTTTGGAAAATACAGTAAAAACTCATTGGTATTGTTTTATAGAAATAACTACTCACATGAAGATTATCAGACACTTTTTAAGAGCATGCCTGAAGATGTCTATTTTATTACTGCTGGTATTATTCATAAAATTTTAATTATCGATAATTTGTATTACAAAGGCAGTGGTTTACCCACCCATTTTTCAAATTTAAATAATTTACTTGCTTGTGTACATAATGACATTGCAATCACCAAGAATAATTGGTTGCTATTTTATCGAAAAATCATGAAAGACTCTATCGATAAATTTCCCGATCCAACCATGAGTAAGTGCCAAAGAGGCTATATTGCGTACTCTCTACTAAAATTCACATCACAGTTTACTAATTTTTGGAAACTTCCAACCACCCTGGATGAGATTAATTGGTTCTGGAATGTAGACTTAACTAGTTTCTCTGTAAACAAAGAAGTTGCTATTCATTCCCCTTATTCAGAATATGATATGAATCTAAACTTCTCGAACATCGCTCGAGAAGCGCCGATAGCATCTGAAGCAGTGGAGATGGATTAATTGATGAATCTCAAAAATAGAACTCATTTTATCACCGGCGACATTGAAAGCAGTGTGGACTCAAAAGTCTACGAAAGCGTGCTCAAAACCCATGCCAAAGAGGCTATTACTTTATTGGATTTCGGACTCACATCTGTCACCACTGCTGAAACAGAAGTGATTGAAAAGGTTCAATTTACTGAATGTGACATTTTACCTTTTCATAAAAATGACATCCCCTGTGAAACAGATCAGAAAGCAGCGTTTAAACGTCTAGCGTCTGTGAATGCATTTAATAACAAAAAAATTGCCTTTGATGACTTAAGTACTTTTTTGATTCATGCTTTTTCACCAGATGATACGGGCAGACGCCCCTACCCTTCGGCTGGTGGCCTTTACCCTATTGAACCATTAGTGTTTCTTTTCCCTGAAAGAGTTGAACTGCCTAACAACAGCGCTGCTGGTTGTTATCATTTTAGGCCCATCACTAAAAGCTTACAGTTAATCAAAAAGATTTCCTATGAACGTTTTTTTAATAAACTGTTGCATGGAATGATAAAACTGAACAATACACCCGCTTTTTGCATTGTGTATGTCGCACATCTGGGTAAATCTATTTTTAAATATCGTTATCGTGGTTACCGTCACGCCGTCATGGAGTGTGGCGCTTTATATCAGCAAGCAACCATTGTCTCTCAAAAACTTGGATTAAGAAACACAGGCTGGTCCTCTTTTGGCGATCATG
>JAHFQF010000117.1 GCA_023266435.1 Legionellales bacterium
TTCATTCATCCAAGCAATAAAAAGTGTTTCAAAATGCTGTGAATCAATCATGGAAAAGACACGACTAAAAGTATCATGTGAAGGAATGCCGTGCGGTAAACTTAAAAATTGCTTGAAGAAATCTTTTTTAGATTTACAAAAAGAGACTGATTCCACCCAATCATCGCAGCCACACAAAATGGAGACAAAGGCTAATACTAAAATATCAATGAATTTATGACGGGTATTGTGATTGGTCAGACGAGGGTCTTCCAGCTTTGAAAAATGTATTTGAAAGTCTAATGACAACATGTGAGTATCCCCTTAAAAATATCTTAAAAGGATAGTATTTCATATTATCAGAATTCTAACTGTGATCTATTGCCCATTATCTCTTTGATCTTTCGCGGATTCTTTTTCATTTTTGTAGGTTTTTTGCCATAACTTTTTGCTAATTTAAGTGCAATTGCCCTGGGGGTTGGTTATAGCTTTTCAACTTCTGTCCGATATATTAATTAAGTAGTTCGGATGAGTGATGTAGCACATGACCGATGACAAAACACCCCAGTCCGTGGCTGAAGCCCAATGTTTTTTGGGTAGGCAGCCTATTTTTAATGCCAAATTAGACGTGGTTGCCTACGAGCTTTTGTTTCGTACAGAAAAAGGGGGGCCTACAGGCGGTATCGATGGGGATAGTATGACCTATAACGTGATTTTAAATACCTTCACCGAGATTGGTATTGATAACGTAGTAGGTGAGTCAAAAGCCTTTTTAAATTTCACCAGAAATTTATTATTAAATCCTCCGCCCATTCCCAAAGAGCGAGTAGTGATTGAGGTGTTAGAGGACATCGCTGCCGATGAAGAAGTCATTGCTGCTGTTAAAAGCTTATTAGCCAGAGGTTATACGGTGGCATTAGATGACTTTGTCTTTAAAGAAGAGTTAATTCCTTTATTAGAAATTGTAAAGCTGGTTAAGGTCGATATTTTTAAACAAGGTCCAGATTGGATTCGTAATCAAGTCAAATTATTAGAGCCCTATCATTGTGATTTATTAGCAGAAAAAGTAGAAACACATGAAGAGTTTGAATTATGTAAAGAGTTGGGATTTAAGTATTTTCAAGGGTATTTCTTAAGCAAGCCTAAAGTCATTACCGGTAAAAAATCTGCTACCAATAAATTAATCACCATGCGTTTATTGGCAGAGCTACGTAATCCTAATATGACAGCCCAAAGTATTGCCGACATACTCATGCAAGATCCAAAAATGAGCTATAAAGTCTTGCGTATTATTAACTCGGCTGCGTATGCTATGCCTCAAAAGATCGAGTCCTTGCAGCAAGCAGTAGTGCTCATCGGTCTAGAAACTTTAAAAGAATGGGCTTCGATGATTGCGCTGTCTTCAACAGATTGTAAATCACCTGAGCTGCTGCTCACCGCATTAACGCGTGCGAAGATGTGTGAGCTGGTGGCTAAGAAACATGGTGTTGCAAAGGCGGACAGTTATTTCTTTGTGGGATTGGTTTCTTTGTTGGATGCAGTGATGGATGAGCCTTTTTTATTTTTAATGACAAATATGCCATTAACTGAAGAGCTCACTTCTGCTTTGTTAGAGCATGAGGGCCCGGTCGGGCAGGTATTAGAAAACGTGATTGCCTATGAGAAAGGCGATTTCTATAAAATTGAAGACGGCCGCATTAACAGCGAAGGGTTTAGAGGTATTTATTTAGAAAGCATTCGTTGGGCAAAAGAGATGTTTTCTTCGCTACACTAATCTTGAGCGTTAGGGATACAGCACTGCGCACACATGGCGTTCATCTGCAGTTAAGATGGTAAAGGTCCTGCAGGCGGCACCTGTGTTCATGATTTCATACCCAATTTGTTTGTCAATCAGCGGTTGTAATAGGGCGGGTTGCAACCACACTGTGTCAGAGCCGGTCCCAATCAATACAATTTTAGGGCGTAATGCTAAGACGGGCTCCCAGTCTACGATTGAAAGCGTCTGTAAGCTGGGTGTCCAAGGTATTAAATGCTGTGCATCCAGCAGAATAGGTTGACCATAGGTCTCTGTGTTGACCGTAATCTGACCAGAACGATAGCTTCTAATCTGAAACTTGGCTGAGTTGGTGTCTTGATGAAATTGCATGCTGAGCATCATACAAAAATTTGAGGCTAGATACAATTATGGGGCGCCTGCTAGAGCGTTTAAATTAACGCTGTTGGAGTCGCTTGCTGAGTGTGCATGGGGCGGGTAGGCCGCTCACGGGGATCTCCGGTAAATCCATGGGTTATTTAAATGAATATATATTTTTAAATTATAGTCATTAAGCAAGATTTTACCTAATGTGGGTAGATTTTAAATCGTGGTATACTGCGAAAGATTTGTTTTTTGGAGTAGTGGCTTTGGCCCAAAAATTAAAAATTGCGCTGTTGGGGTTAGGGGTGGTAGGCACCGGAACTATCAGCGTGCTGCAGCGTAATGCCAGTGAGATTACGCGCCGTGCAGGGTGCGAATTACAAGTGAAAACAATCTTAGTGCGTGATCTGGCCAAAGCAAGGCATTGTGATCTCAAAGATATCAGGGTGACGACTGATATTAATGACATTATTCAAGATCCTGACATTGATATCGTGGTGGAAGCCATCGGAGGTGTAGATTTTGCTAAAACCTGTATTGAGCAAGCTCTCTTGCATGGTAAGCACGTCGTCACAGCCAATAAAGCCTTGATAGCCACCGAAGGTAACCATTTATTTCGTATCGCAGAGTCGCAAGGCTTGTCGTTAAGCTTTGAGGCTGCCGTCGCTGGTGGTATCCCCATTATCAAAAGTTTGCGCGAAGGCTTAGGCGCAAATCGAATTAAAGAAGTCTACGGCATCATTAATGGCACTTCTAACTTTTTGTTAACTGCCATGCAAGACAAAGGCATGTCTTTTGCGAAAGCGCTATCCATGGCACAAGACAGAGGCTTTACTGAGGCTGATCCGACCGATGATTTAGAAGGGATTGATGCTGCCCATAAAATTACCATCCTGGCATCACTTGCGTTTGGGATCCCCTTACAGTTTGATAAGGTCCTGATCGAGGGGATCACAAATATCGATGCTTGTGATCTGTGGTATGCCTTTGAATTAGGCTATGTACTAAAACCCATGGGATTTGCTAAAAAAGTAGGACAGGGCATTGAAATGCGCGTGCATCCTACGCTTATTCCAGAGGATACCATTATGGCGCATGTGGATGGCGTCATGAATGCCGTGACTGTGATCGCTGATGCAGTAGGCCCCACTTTGTATTATGGCCAAGGTGCTGGTAGCGAGGCAACAGCTTCGGCCATTGTGGCCGATTTGATTGATGTGAGTCGCACGTGTTTGTCACAGTCCTTGCAAGCCCTGGGCCGCGTGCCTTTTTTAGCGTTTCAATCCGACGCACTGATAGATATCCCCATCTTGCCCCAAGAACAAATGCAATCTGCGTATTATTTACGCATGGAAGTAAGCGATCGTACCGGTGCATTGGCGAAAATTACAAAAATTTTAGCAGATTATGAAATTAGCATTGAAGCAGTTGCGCAAAAACCTGCCGAGGAAAGAAAAACGGTGCCGTTGATTATCGTTACGCATCGCACATTGGAAGGCAAGATGATGCAAGCGCGAAATGAACTCATGCGTCGCTCAGACATCTTACAGGCACTACATCAAATTCGCATAGAAAAAATAGGTAACTATTCACAAAGTGAATAAGCGCCAAATGAATCAATAAAAGGACTCCTTGGATGTCATCACACTACCACCATTTAATTCAACGTTATCGTAAATATTTGCCGGTGCGTCAAATGCACTCCGTTGTCAGCTTGGGAGAGGGTAACACTCCCTTAATAAAATTAGGAAATATTGCGAGACAATTGAATAAACAAGTAGACATTTATGTGAAATATGAAGCTTTAAATCCTACCGGATCCTTTAAAGATAGAGGCATGACTGTCGCGGTCAGCAAAGCCCTTGAAAGTAAAAGCAAAGCCATTGTCTGTGCCTCTACTGGAAATACTGCAGCCTCTGCAGCTGCCTATGCTGCTAGAGCAGGACTCATGGCATTTGTTTTGATTCCTGAGGGAAAAATTGCCGTGGGTAAATTAGCGCAGGCTATGATGCATGGTGCCACAGTGATTCAAATTACAGGTAATTTTGATGAAGGTATGGCGCTTGTTAAGGAGATTTCTGGTCAAGCAAACATTACCATTGTGAATTCCATCAATCCGTATCGCTTAGAAGGTCAGAAAACTGCTGCTTTTGAGATTGTAGATGCATTGGGGTGTGCGCCGGATTATCATTGTTTGCCTGTTGGAAATGCGGGTAATATTTCAGCCTGCTGGATGGGCTATCAAGCCTATCAACGCGATGGAAAGCTTGCCACTTTACCGAAAATGATTGGTTATCAAGCAGAGGGGGCGGCACCTTTTGTGCTGGGGCGCCCCATTAGTCAACCAGAAACAGTTGCGACGGCTATTCGAATTGGTGCACCCCAATCCTGGGATAAAGCCATGGCGGCACAACAAGAGTCGCAAGGGTGGTTTGGTGCATTGGAGGACGAAGTGATTTTGGCGGTACAGAGATTATTGGCAGCACAAGAGGGGATTTTTTGTGAGCCAGCCTCTGCCATCTCTGTTGCCGGTGTTTTGCGAGATATTCATCGTGGAAAAATTCCTGCAGGTAGTACGGTTGTGTGTACATTGACGGGACATGGCTTAAAAGATCCTATGATTGCCATGGAGCAATGTCAGGACAGTGTGATTACAATTCCGGCAGAGCGCGCGGCATTGATTGCGTTAATGGATGAGAAACTCTCACAAGTCAGTTAGGGTCGGCGTCATTGATTCTTAGGCGTTGTTGTGTTCGTTTACTCGCAATACTCAGGTACTTTATGTACATTCCGGTTGCTCGTGACTCGACGCCTAGCCTAAAAATCAATGACTTTGACTATAGGGCGCTCACAAGTAATTGAGTAGCAGTGGATGATGTATGAGCACAACTTTTTGCCTGCCTACGCCGACAATTAAAGCGCGGGAATACGATAAAAAACTTTTTCAACAATTGAGACAGGCAGGCTATGATCCTATTTTTGCTCGAGTGGTCGCTGGTAGGCCGTTATCACAACAAGCGAATATCCAAGAGGCCATACAGCCAGGTCTACGTTTATTAGATAATCCTAACCAGCTGATCGATGGCTTAAAAGCTGCGGAACGCATTGCTGAAGCGATACTCACCGGACAAATTATTGCCATTGAAACAGATCATGATTGTGATGGTCAGACTTCGCATGCGGTGATATGGTGTGCATTAACCCAGTACTTTGGCCACCCACTTGATCGCATTCAATCTTACATTGGTCATCGATTAGAAGAAGGCTATGGTTTGTCTGCACCACTGGCTGCACGTATTTTAGCGGCTCCAATGCGTCCACATTTGGTCATTACGGCCGACAATGGTTCTTCAGATGAGCCTCGCATTCAACAGTTAAAAGCAGCCGGTATTGATGTCATTGTGACCGATCATCATGCGTTGCCACTTGAGGGTCCGCCTAAAAGTGCTTTTGCTGTAGTCAATCCTACGCGCGCTGATTGTCACTATCCTGATAAAGCCATTGCGGGATGCATGGTGGCTTGGAATCTCATGGTATTAGTGAGACAGCGATTGATGGTATTGCAATGGTCTCGATTAAAGCCAGCGCATTTGGATGGATTATTAGATTTTGTGGCTGTAGGCACGGTGGCTGATTGTGTTTCTTTAGCAAGCTCCGCCAATAATCGCGCTGTGGTGCGTTATGGGTTGGCGCAAATTCAAACTTGGAAACGTGCTTGTTGGCAGGCACTGAGAGACGTAGTGACTGTGCCGGTGACTTCTGAAGCGCTGGGCTTTCAAGTGGCGCCTTTATTAAACAGTGATGGTCGATTGTCGGATGCTTTTGGGGCTGTCAGCTTTTTACTGACTGAGACACTGGATGAGGCGAAAACTTGGTTAGCGCAGCTGGTTACACAAAATCAAACTCGTAAGGGGATTCAACAAGCGATTACTAAAGAGGGCTTGGCTAGGGCACATGAGCAGGTGGGACTTGGTAAATGGAGCTTGTCGATTGCATTAGTGGAGGGGCATCCGGGGGTCCATGGTATTGCTGCAAGTCGCATTAAAGATGCTTATGGTCGTCCTACAATTTTATTCTCACCTAAGTGGCATGCGCCTGAACTACTCAGTGGATCGGCACGATCGATTGACTGCTTACACATACGCAATGCTTTGCAGAAGGTTGTTGATCGCGATCCTAGCTTATTGATTAGTTTTGGTGGTCATAAGGGGGCTGCGGGCTTAACGATCAAGAAAGAAAACTTTGAGCGCTTTAGTCATCTTTTTGAAGATGCTACACAGGCCATGCTGACTAGCCGGGACATTGGGCCTTGTTTATGGACAGATGGTCCGTTGGATCTGAATTACTGTGAGTTGGCTTGGTATCAACGATTACTTGCCAGTTTGGAGCCTTTTGGGCGGGAGTTTGAGCCACCTGTATTTGAGGTGAGTCCTTGTCAATGTACGTTGATTCAAGGTATTGGTGATGGAACGCATGCAAAAGTGCAGTTTAAAGTACCTGCGCTTGCTAAAACTATTTATGCGGTGTGGTTTCAATGTCGTTTAGATCCCAATGGTCCTTTCCCTTTGGCTGTGGGTGACACAGTTAAAGTTGCTTTTCGTTTGGTGATTGATAAATACCAAGGCAATGAGCAGCTAAAATGGCAAGTGGCGGGCATAGCTCATTGCTAAGAATCTGAAAATAATTTTAAGCGTAAGCTAGGTTCAGCACCTTGATGAGTAATTTTTAGTAATGTATGAATCATTCCTTTGAAATGGTGTTGGACTAGATAAATGCCGATAGTGATATCGGCATTCGCGGTTACAAGACGTTTTTTTCTAAAAACTAATAAGGCTTCATTCGATAAGAGTGACCTAAACTAGCGGTTATATTCCTCTCTGGTTGATTAGGGTTGTGCTCAGCCCGTGAGACAATAACGACTGATCTTGCCCCGGTATTCCGGACACCCTACTAAGCTAGTATAATCTAGCGAAGAGAGGTGTAACATGACTGACAAAATTAGGAAAAAATATAGCGCTCAATTCAAAGAGCAAGCATTAGAAAGAGCGAAAAGGGATGGTTTTCGCAGGGTATCGAAAGATTTAGGCATTCATGAGACGATGCTATATTCCTGGCGCAAGAAGTTAGAGCAAACGGGGGTATCGTTTGAGGACCAAAAGCTTCAGGCTGATCCTGCCCCGAAAAAGCGGACAGGTTACTAAGCTACAAATTTTGCCTCAAAAGCCTCTGGGCTGAGATAGCCGAGAGTTGAATGAAGACGCTTACGATTGTAATATACTTCAATGTAA